>JAFACO010000288.1 GCA_023425485.1 Bacillota bacterium | reverse complement strand
GAAGGGCTTCTTAGTCATTTGCTTTGCTTTTCTAACCTCTTCGCGTACATATTCTACCGGAGCAGTACCACCCGCTATAATTCCAAGACCACCAGCTTCTGATACCGCTGCTGCTAAAGATGCGTCTGATATTCTAGCCATAGCTCCCTGAAAAATAGGGTACTCTATATTTAATAGTTCACAAATTCTTGATTTCATACTTGCCTCCATGATGGTACTTTGCTATAACAAAATTTGAATCGACTTATAACGAGCTCTAGAAAGATCTTTCAAGATATTATTGTTCTTCGCTTTTCTTGGTAAGATAATTTTCAATATCACCGATGGTCTGAATGGCTTCTGTATCTTCGGTGGGAATTTCAATACCAAACTCTTCTTCTAAAGACATAATAATTTGAAATAAATCAAGTGAATCTGCATTTAAATCATTCTTTAAAGATGTCTCCTGTGTAAGCTCTGCTACCTCTACTCCTAATTGTTCTGCTACTACCTCTTTAATTTTGTTGAAATCCATGATAATTTTCCTCCTGATATGTTATTGTTATATTTGTTTATTTCACTAGTGTTAACATTTTTAGACTACTTTGTACTTCTAGGATTATCTTGATAATATCCGTTTTAACACCACTTATACCTGAAATAGAATTGCTCCGCTGGTCATTCCTCCACCAAAGCCAACAAGAATTACATTATCACCTTTTTGCAGCAGCTCAGATGCAAAAACTTCATCTAATGCTATTCCGATGGTCGCTGCTGAAGTGTTGCCATAGCGTTCCAGATTAACATAAAATTTATCAAATGGAACCCCCAGCATCTTTGCCGCATGTTCTAATATCCTGGAATTCGCTTGATGTGCGACAATGTATTTAATATCCTCTTGTTTTAAATTTGAGCTATCCAAAACTTTATGAATTAGTTCTGTAATACTTCGAACTGCAAACTTAAAAACCTCTTGCCCTTGCATTGAAATTGTAGGATGAAGTGCTTCACTCTCTCCCTTCATAAAAGGATTAGATAAGGCAACTGCAGGTAAGGTCAAATAATCCTTCTTTCGACCGTCACTTGCTAGATGAACTGCGCTAATTCCTTTCTGCTCCGAGGCCGTCAATACCACTGCACCCGCTCCATCTCCAAAGAGCACACAGGTTGATCGATCTGACCAATCCAGGGTTTTTGATAGGGTTTCTGCACCAACAACTAAAATGTTAGTATAGTGCCCACTTTCAATAAATGCGGTTGCCACAGAGATACCGTAAACCAATCCTGTACAGGCAGCTGCTAGATCAAAAGCTGCTGCATTTATGGCTCCTAAACGTTCCTGTATGATACAGGCCACCGATGGCATAAAAGAATCCGGAGAAATCGTGGCACATATAATCAAATCCAATTGCGATGCTTGAAGTCCTGATTTGAGTAATGCACTTTTTGACGCTTCAAATGCTAAATCCGAAGTATTCTCACCAGTCGAAATTCTTCTTTCCTTTATACCTGTTCTGGATACAATCCATTCATCGCTAGTGTCTACCAGTTCTGCCATTGCCTCATTAGTAACAACCAACTGGGGTACGTAACTTCCAGTGCCAACTATTGTTGCAAATTTCATGATGTGAGTCCTCCTGTTATTCCTTTTTCGAACCCATATAGATTTCTTTTAAATGTGTATTCAACTTGCCCAAGGCGGTCAGAAGAATTTCCTCTTCCTGCGGGTTAAAATCCATCAATACAGCTTTCACCATATCTAGATGGAACTTTTCATGAATACGATAAGCAAGCTTTCCTCTTCTCGTTAAGCTGATATTTACAATTCGCCGGTCAACATCACTTCTGCTGCGCTCCAAGTATCCTTTCTTTATCAGCTTATCTACTGCAATCGTTAAGGTTCCCATTGTAATCTCAAGCTCAGTCGCTACCTCAGACATAGTCTTTGAACCATATAAACCAACCGCATCAATTGTGTGTATCTCCGTGATGGATAGATCGCTAAACTCTCCGGTTTTAATTGAATATTCTTCAATACGGTTAACATCGTCATAGACTTCCACCAGCATCTTATTAATCATAATTAGCTTTTCATTCATCTGAACACTCCTAAGTATTTGCTTTGTATTGCAAATATTTTGATAATCAAAATATATATCATAGTTATAGAATTGTCAAGCGTATTTTATCTGATACAGGACCAAAGCAAAGCTGATAAGATAAAAAGGATGAATACAAAACCTAATAATCAGTTCTGCATTCATCCTCTTTACCAAGTTATATCATGAAAGATAGAGTAAGGGCATTATTAACTTTATACTTCAAATAACAAATCAGCATAAGTAGGTACTGGCCATAAATCCTTATCAACAATTAACTCTAAGGCGTCAATTGGTGTTCTTAAGGCATTCATAGCTGCAACAACGTCGGAATGGAAGAATTCTGCTGCTTCTGAAGCTTCAGCAAAATCATTCGCCTTAACTGTAGCTGCCTGTAGAGCCTTTAATGCCTTCTGTGCTTCTGCAAGAAGTGCAGATGCTTCTACTAATAAGGAACTCTGAACACTTACATCAGCATCAGCTACAGCTGCTTTTACAGCATTGATAGAGTCAGCAAGTTTCTTAGTGAATTTAATTACTGCTGGAATATACTTAACACTTACCATAGAGATAGCTGTTCTAGCTTCAATGTTAATTGCCTTTGCATAGGACTCGAATAATATTTCTTCACGTGAATGTAATTCTATAGCAGACAATACATGATGCTTCTCAAATAACTTAACAGACTTCTCTGTTGCAATTGCAGGAATTGCTTCCACCATGGATTTAATGTTTGGAAGACCTCTTCTTTCAGCCTCTGCTACCCATTCCTCTGAATAGCCATTGCCATTGAATACGATTCTCTGATGATCTCTTAAAGTGCTCTTAATTAAATCATGAACAGCAAGATCAAAATTATCTTCTTTTTCTAACAGATCAGCAAAATCACTAAGAACATCAGCAACAATAGTATTTAATACTGTATTAGGCATAGCGATAGATGCAGAAGAAGCAACCATACGGAACTCAAATTTATTACCTGTGAAGGCAAATGGTGAGGTACGATTTCTATCAGTAGCATCCTTTGGTAATGTAGGAAGTGTCTGAACACCAATCTTTAAGTTTCCGCCATCTTTGCTATTCTTTGCTTCGCCAGTTTCAATTAACTGTGAAATTACATCCTGAAGCTGTTCGCCAAGGAAGATAGAGATAATTGCAGGAGGTGCTTCATTTGCGCCTAATCTGTGGTCATTACCAGGATTAGCTGCGGATACACGAAGTAAATCTGCATGAACATCTACTGCTTTAATAACTGCTGTTAAGAATAAAAGGAACTGAATATTTTCATGAGGTGTCTTGCCAGGATCTAATAAGTTCTTGCCTGTATTAGTAACCATGGACCAGTTGTTATGCTTACCGGAACCATTTACACCTGCAAAAGGCTTCTCATGAAGAAGACAGGTAAGATTGTGACGATATGCCACCTTCTTCATGGTTTCCATAACTAGCTGATTATGATCTGTTGCAATGTTGGCAGTAGCATAGATTGGTGCTAATTCATGCTGTGCTGGTGCAACTTCGTTATGCTGTGTTTTAGCTGTAACACCTAATTTCCAAAGCTCAATATTAAGCTCTTTCATATAAGATGCAATTTTTTCTTTAATGCTGCCGAAATAATGATCTTCTAATTCCTGACCCTTAGGAGGCATAGCGCCGAATAGGGTTCTTCCGGTAAAGATAAGGTCATCTCTCTTTAAGTACTTAGCTTTATCTACAATGAAGTATTCTTGTTCAGGACCAACAGAGGTTGATACTCTGGCAACATCCTTATGTCCAAATAATTTAAGAACACGAACAGCCTGCGTACTAATTGCTTCCATAGATCTTAATAGAGGAGTTTTCATATCAAGAGCTTCTCCAGTATAGGAACAGAAAGCAGTTGGAATACAAAGGGTAACACCTGCAGCGTCTTCTCTTAAGAATGCTGGTGAAGTACAATCCCAAGCTGTATATCCTCTAGCTTCAAAGGTTGCTCTTAAACCACCGGATGGGAAAGAAGATGCATCTGGCTCACCTTTAATTAATTCTTTACCGGAAAACTCCATGATAACCTTACCGTCAGAGGTAGGATTAATAAAGGAATCATGCTTTTCTGCAGTGATACCTGTCATTGGCTGGAACCAGTGAGTATAATGTGTTGCACCACGCTCAATCGCCCAATCCTTCATGGCATTTGCTACTACTTCCGCTACGCTAGGATCTAAATCCTCCCCATTCTCAAGCGTCTTCTTAAGAGCTGCATAAGTTTTCTTTGGTAGGCGTTCAACCATTGTCGCCTCGTTAAATACATCCGTTCCAAAAAGCTCAGTTAATTTCTCAGACATACAATATCTCCTCTCATGATTTTAGAAATAGTTTCGCTTGCGAAACTCTCGCACCGAGCGCGGTCGGCAAAGCCGACATATTTCAACACGCGCGAGTGTGCATTCTTGCGAAGTATTTACAATTAATAGGACGAACTATCCTATTAATTGTAAAAAGGTGTCCTCAAATAATTGAGAACACCTTTGCTCCAATAATAGTTTTAGATATAAAATTATATATCTTATATACCATGTTTTGCTGGAAAAGAAAAGTGTTTTTTTGTATTTTTTAATAATTTATGAAAAATAACCGAAACAGCTTAATTTTCATAAGTTATTCATACAAATTTATTATAATCTATTCCAGATACCACTGATCAAGACCACCATTCTCTTCTGATTCATCTGCTGGTGGCATATATTTTTTCAAAATTCGTTCCATAAATATTGATGTCATAAAAGTGGAAGTAACAGGTGCAATAAAAAGAACAATAGGCAGATACATAACACCAATGATGATGGCAGCTTGAATTATTAACATTAGTAAGGTGAAAGGTAAATGCTTAATGGATATTAAAAAAACTGTTTTTATTAGTTGCTTCGTCTTCATTTCAAATCGAGATAATACAGGGAAAATGTATATTGTAACAAAAGATAGCATAAATGCAATCGCAATATAAATACCAAACAGTACTGAATTCATTGTTTGCTCACCATTCCAGGAGGAATAAGTAGCCATAATATCAATCGCCAGAATTATATACATAATAAATAGAATTAGTCCAATAAAGGAAGCACGTTTAAAATTCAATTTAAATGATTTAAAAAATTCTCGAAATAAATATCCCCGTTCTCTTCTTAGCACCTTCACCGTTGCATAATAAAGCGCTGTAGTTGCTGGACCAATCGTTACGATTGGTATACAAAGTAACAAGTATACAACACTTAGGAAAATGACATCGCAAGCCTTTCCAAGAAATGTGAAAACAGGATTGTCCATATTAAAAAGATTACTCATATACTAACCATGCCTTTCTCTCTACCTGCTACCATAGGTCCGCAGGTGCAAATTTGCGTGAAGCTTAATCTAACTTCAATTTTACCATAGCTTTAAGTTTTAAGAAAGAGAAGAGTGAAAGATTTAATAAATCTTTCATATACAGTGGCTTTAAATATCCACTGATATAGCAGGGTGCGTTTTCACATATATCTTCGCACAACAATACAGACCGATATAGAGCATCTACACCGGTCTGATTTAAAATAATATTTAATTCATTATTGCTTAGAAACAATCATCCAATAGCTGGAAGTAATCTCTTGGGTGGTGACATGCTGGACAAAGTGCAGGAGCTGCATCACCTTCATGAATATGACCACAGTTGATACATTTCCAGAATACTTTACCGTCCTTCTTAAATACGGTACCATTCTCGATATTTTCTAAAAGCTTGCGATATCTAGCTTCATGGTGCTTTTCAACTTTAGCAATTGCTGTAAAGCGAGCTGCGATTCCTGGGAAACCTTCCTCTTTTGCAATTCTTGCAAACTCTGGATAATCAATTTCATGCTCTTCTTTCTCGCCGTCAGCTGCTGCTCTTAAATTAGCAATTGTATCTCCAAAAGCAAATGGATAGGTAGCATTGATTTCAACTGGAGCAGGGTTCTCTCCATCTAAATGTTCAAGTGCCAGTTTCATAAATACTTTTGCATGTTCTTTCTCATTCTCAGCAGTCTCAGTAAAAATATTTTGTATCTGCTTATATCCTTCCTTACCTGCAACAGACGCAAAATACGTATAGCGTGTTCTTGCCTGTGATTCACCTGCGAAAGCCTTCATAAGGTTTTCCAGAGTTTTCGTTCCTCTTAAATTTGCCATATGTATCCTCCTATCAATATCATAAAGTGACCTCAATTGCTGATGTACTATATTAAGGTCTCTTTTTGCATCATACCATATTTTTAGTTTAATTCCAATTGTTTTATAATAAATTAATAATATTACTCTCAATTGTTTATATTTTTTCTATTTTTCAACAAATTGCATCTGCTTAGAACCAGATAAAAGGATAACAGAATAGTCGTGAAAGCTTGCTTTCAACGACTATTCTGTTATCCTTTTGTTTGGCGAGAGCCAAACAGCTCGAAAACCATAGGTTTTCGAGCTGGGTTCTAAATAGTTAAAGTAACTTATTCTTTTGCCAATTACCCCTCAACATATAATCTAAGTTAATATCTTCCTTCTCAAATCATATGAACAAATAGTCCACTTCTTAGTTTTGGCTCGAACCAGGTAGATTTTGGAGGCATTAGTTTACCAGCATCTGATACCTCAAACAATTCTTCGATTGAAGTTGGATACATAGAAAATGCTATTTTCATATCCTGATTAACTCTTTTTTCCAGTTCCTTTAATCCTCGAATTCCCCCGACAAAGTCAATTCTATTATCCACTCTAGGGTCTTTAATTCCTAATACAGGATTTAAGAGGTAATCTTGCAGCAATGAGACATCGAGAGAAGCTACCGGATCAGCAATTTCAAGCAGTTCCTCTTTTGCAGAAAGTGCATACCACTCCCCCTCCAAATACATACCAAAGCCTGCTTTCTTATTAGGAGTATATGGAGTCTCACCAATTTTATTTACATGGAAACTTTCATTTATACCTGCAAGTAATTCCTCTTTACTTAAACCATTCCAATCTTTAACCACTCGATTATAAGGCATAATCATCAGCTGATCGTGTGGAAACAGTACCGACAAGAAATAATTATATTCTTCTTCCCCTGTGTATTCCGGATTCTCCTGTCTTCTCTTCAAGCCAACTTTAACCGCTGATGCTGCGCGATGATGTCCATCTGCGATATAAATACTATCTATCGCTTTAAATGCTTTCTTTATATCTAGGATTTGCTCCAGATTAGAAATGCTCCATACATTATGGATAACCCCATCAACAGCCTTAAAACTATATAATGCACTTTCTGTTTTTGTTTGCTCTACTATATCATTTATCAACTGATGCGCACGATAGGCAAGAAAAATTGGCCCAGTTTGTGCATTACAGCTATCCACATGTTTAATTCGATCAATTTCCTTATCTTCTCTTGTGTTCTCATGCTTCTTAATCCGATTATTTATATAATCATCAATGGAAGCACAGGCCACCAAACCAGTCTGTGATCTTCCATCCATAATTAATTCATACACATAATAACATTCTGTTTGTTCCTGTATTAATATACCGTCACTCAACATCTTCATAAGGAGCTCTTTTGCTTTTACATATACTCTGGAATCATAGGTCTCTACAGAATCCTCAAAGCTTGTTTCCGGACGATCCACTCGTAAAAAGGATAATGGTTCCCTAGATATCTCTTGCTTTGCCTCTGCACGGCTGTAGACATCATAAGGTAACGCTGCAACCTTATGAGCAACTTCTTGATTTGGTCTAAACCCGATAAATGGTTTAATTAGTGCCATTGCATCCTCCTATGTCCTTTTTATACTTTATATATTTGCTGTCCCCTACTACTTAACAATTCTTACCTTAAGTACACCCTCGATAGCAGAAAGCTTCACAGCCACCTCATCATTAATCGTAGTTTCAACATCTAACACAGTATACGCGTAATCCCCACGGCTTTTATTCACCATGTCTGCAATGTTAACATTCATAGAGGAAAATGCACCAGTAAACTGAGTAAGCATGTTTGGAATATTTCTATGAAGAATTGCAATCCTACCTGCTGATGTGCAAACACCTGCATCGCAATTTGGATAATTCACAGAATTTCTAATTGTGCCATATTCCATATACTCACGAAGTTGTTTTACAGCCATAACGGCACAATTATCTTCGGATTCTTCTGTGGATGCACCCAAATGAGGAATCGCAATTACACCTTCCATTTTAGCAGTCTTTTCATTAGGGAAATCAGTAATATATTTTGCAACCTTACCTGATTTTAATGCTATTTCAATATCAGCGTCATTTACCAGAAGGTCTCTGGCAAAATTAAGGATAACAACGCCATCCTTCATCTTAGAAATGCTGTCCGTGTTAATCATCTCCTTGGTATTAACGCTGGAATCAGCATCCGCAATTAAAGGTGTATGTACCGTAATATAATCACATTCTCTATAGATTTCTTCTCTGGTCTTTACGTGAACGATATCACGGGATAAATTCCAAGCGCTGTCTACAGAGATAAATGGATCATAGCCATAGACCTCCATTCCCAAGCGGTTTGCTGCATTAGCTACTAAGACACCTATTGCACCAAGACCAATCACACCAAGTTTCTTACCTTGAATTTCTCTGCCTGCAAACTTGCCTTTTTCTTTTTCAACCAGTTTGGCAACGGAAGGATCTTCCTTGACTGTTTGAACCCAGTTAACACCTCCAATAATATCTCTGGAAGCCAGCATAAGACCTGCGATAACCAATTCCTTTACACCATTTGCGTTTGCACCAGGTGTATTAAATACAACAATACCTTTTTCTGCACAATCCACCAATGGTATGTTATTAACACCGGCTCCTGCTCTTGCAATTGCCTTCAAATTATCATCAAATTTCATGTCATGCATTGCGGCACTACGAACCAGCACAACATCTGCAGCATTGATATTCTCCACTTTTTCGTATTGTTCCGAAAAGATATTTAACCCAACATCTGCGATTGGATTTAGACAATTATACTTCATAATAAGGATGCTCCTTTGGACTATTTTGTATTTTCTGCTTCAAATTGCTTCATAAATTCTACTAACTTTTCAACACCTTCCATTGGCATGGCGTTGTAGATAGAAGCTCTCATACCGCCAACAGATCTATGACCTTTTAGGTTTTCAAAACCTGCCGCTTTTGCTGCTTTTACAAATTTATTATCCAACTCCTCATCTCCGGTTACAAAAGGAACATTCATTAAGGATCTGTCTTCCTTTACTACAGTTCCCTTAAACATCTTACTCTGATCCAAGTAATCGTAAAGAATGGCAGCTTTTTTCTCATTGTGTTCCTTCATTGCTGCTAATCCGCCTTTATTTTTAATCCACTTAAATACTTTACCGCAGATATAGATACCATATGCAGGAGGAGTATTATAAAGAGATTTTTCATCTGCATGTATTTTATATTTCATCATGGTAGGTGTTCCAGGAAGAGTGTCTTCTGTAATTAAATCCTCACGGATGATTACAATCACTACACCTGCCGGGCCAATATTCTTTTGAACACCACCATAAATCAGTCCATATTTACTAACATCCACTGGTTCAGATAAGAAACAGGAGGATACGTCTGAAACCAAAAGTTTTCCTTTTGTGTTTGGTAAGGTCTTGAATTTAGTACCGTAAATGGTATTATTCTCACAAATATATACGTAATCTGCATCATCAGAAATCGGAAGATCCGAACAATCCGGGATATAGGAAAATGTTTTATCTGCGGAGGATGCGATAGCATTGGCAGTACCATAGATTTTAGCTTCCTGATATGCCTTCTTAGCCCATTGTCCTGTAATAATGAAATCTGCAACCTTATTCTTCATTAAATTCATGGGAATCATGGCAAATTGTAAAGAAGCTCCGCCCTGGAGAAAGAGAACCTTATAATTATCCGGAATACTCATTAAGTCCCTTAAGTCCTTTTCTGCTTCTTCAATAATTGCTTCATACGCTTTGGATCTGTGACTCATCTCCATAACTGACATGCCAGTTCCCCTGTAATTAAGCATTTCATCTGCTGCTTCCTGTAGTACTTCTACTGGCAACATTGCCGGACCAGCTGAAAAATTAAATATTCTTCCCACTCTTTCTTCCTCCTTATAATATTACATTTATTCCTCACTTTAGTGTATTAAAGTATAAAACTTATTATATTACTATGTTATTTTTTTGTCAATTCCAATCTGCTAATAATATGGATAAGAGTGCCTTATATGGTTTCATTTTAATGAAAGCAAATCCAAGACACTCTGTCATACAAACTATATTCCCGCTAAATATTGGCAGAGTGTCAAAAGCATTGTAAGTTCTTATAAATTGACTTCTGACACTCTATCCTTTAATTTATTAAATCTTCTTCTGCAAAAACTTCTTCAATTGCTGCTCCTGGTGCAACCATCGGCCAAACCTTGTCATCACGGTCAATCATGCATTCAATCAGGACAGGTTCATTTAAGGCAATTGCTTCCTTTAATACAGCTTCTACTTCCTCTTTTTCTGTAATACGATAAGCTTTTGCACCCATTGCCTCTGCCAGCTTTACAAAATCAACCTTATCCTTTAAATGAGTGTAGGAA
>JAFACO010000286.1 GCA_023425485.1 Bacillota bacterium | reverse complement strand
AGTACAGGTTTGCCAAGACTTGGTGCTTCTTCCTGAATACCACCGCTATCCGTAAGAACAAGTTCACTGCGGTTAATAAAATTATGAAAATCCAAGACATCCAGTGGTTCGATAATCTTCATTCGGTCGTGATCTCCAAAGACTTCTTTCGCCGTATCCCGTACCTGCGGATTAAAATGAATTGGATATACTACCTTTACATCCGGGTTCTCATCCAGCACTCTTTTAATACCTTTAAAAATATCATAAAGCGGTGCACCTAGGTTTTCTCTTCGATGTGCGGTCAGAAGAACTAATCGACTGCCTTCTGCCCAAGTAAGCATCGGATGTGTATAATCTGCACGAACACTGGTTTTTAAAGCATCAATTACGGTATTGCCCGTAACATAGATTGTCTCGGTATTTTTCCCCTCTCGAAGCAAGTTATCTCTTGCTGTATCCGTAGGTGCAAAATTCCAACTTGCTGCTATTCCAATGGCTTGTCTGTTAAACTCCTCTGGATATGGTGCCATAACATCATAGGTTCGGAGGCCAGCTTCCACATGTCCGTAGGGTATATTCTTATAAAATGCAGCCAGGGCAGAAGCAAATGCTGTAGTCGTATCTCCATGTACCAATACTACATCCGGCTTTACCTCGTCAAGTAAGTTCTTCATACCCTCTAACACACTGATTGTAATATCAAAGAGCGTCTGCTTGTCCTTCATTATATTAAGGTCATAGTCAGGTGTTACGTCAAAGCATTCTAACACCTGATGCAACATTTGACGATGCTGACCCGTTATTGCCACAATGGTTTCTATCTCTGAATGACGCTTTAGTTCCTTCACCAGGGGGCACATCTTAATTGCTTCCGGCCTGGTTCCAAACACCAACATTACTCTTTTCAAGTTTCGCTGTCCTCTTTCCTTTTATACTGCTTTGCTCTTGATAGAATTAAAATAGAAATGGTTAAGAGCATGATCATTGCTGCGGCAGACATAATTGTAAATAAAACTGTTTGTTTATTTTCTTTAACAAATTCCCCAACGGAAGGTTTTTCTTCCACTGCCTTTGCTTCAAGGAATACGAAGCTTTTCAGGTCATTCTCACTGTCTACTAATACACAATCTCCCTCCAGGTTCCAACGTTCTTCATTATCTTGAAGAAACCCTTTTGCAATTGCGGTGGAGTCTGTTCCTGTACTAGCAACAACAAAGATAGTTCGATCATTTGCTAAGATAGTTCGATCATTTGTAAATGGTGATGCAATCAGCTGAAATGATGCTATACTCTTTGCATATTGCTCTGATAATACCAGCTTACTATTGCTAACGAAAGCATCACCAGCTGAATTTAATTGAAAATGTAGATTTGAATTAATCTTGGCTAAAAAAGAGTTTTGTAAGGTACCAACTGTAATGATATTGTAATCAGCATCTGACTCACTGAACTCACTGGCACGTACCACTTTTAAGGTTCCATAAGGTTCAACCTGATATCCATACACTGAAACTGCCTTACCTAAGAGTTCTAACTCTTGATCCTTTAAATCATCCCCAACAACTAAAAGTACATTATCAAACATTCCTTTTTTCTGAAAGGGGGAGGGGAAATAATCAAAGGATACTACATTGTTATCTTTTGCAGGCAGATATAACATGGAGTCACTTGTAATATAAGCCCAAGGCATCTGATCCTGGCGCATGGTACAAAACAAATCCTTAATCTCTAAATCAAATGCTATTTTAATACTGGAGGTATTGGTTCCGATAACATCCGACGGCATTGTAAAGGTAAGTTCATCCGCTACTGCATTTTCTTTGGTTAATTTCTTGCTGGCAATTGGAACCTCACCCCAAAATACAGTTATCAAAGACCGATCAAAGTCTAAGTTCTCGCTGTAACGGAATTTCAAGGATATCTTTCCATCGGAGGAAAGTACATAGTCATTGCCAAAAGGTAAATATAAAACTTGTTCATTGTGGAAAGGGCCAACATAAGTCATTCCCTGTCCCATTAAATCTTCTATTGTATAGCTTCCAGCAACTAGCTGGCTTAACTGCTTTGAATCATAAACTATCTGGGCACTGCCTTCCTGAACAAAAGCTATATTACTTTTTTCTTGAGTTATTCGATCCTCATCCAGTAACATATGAACAGCTTCCATTAAATTTTCTTCTTTATCAGAAACGATTAATAACAAAGGATTATCTTGCTCATCCTTCACCAATCTTATCATGGTACGATCAGAAAGAACATAGGTTTCTGCTGCCAGTGAATCTTCTGCCAGATTAACCTGTAAATACTGATTGAACTCTGTTGGAAGATTAGCCGTTGTTGATACTATAATTTTCTTTGTTATTCCTTTGCTGGCAACATCTTTGTACTGACTTATAGAAATCTCATTCTGATCCGTGGTACTTGTACTGATATCTGCCATAAGATACATAGCGGCTGCTAATTCTCCATTTAAAGCATTGTCCGGTACGATTATGCCTGTGTGCTCCCCCGTAGGATTTACTGTAGATATAAATGGATATGGATAGTAGCTGATTTTATCATCCTCCAAAATATCATAACCAGCATACACATAGGAGCTATCCTTAATATTAACCCAGTTAGACCAGGACTGATCTTCCGTACAACCTTCTGAATCATAGATACGAACATAAGAGGATATCTCAAGTAAATTAAATCCTTCATTTAATTTATCCAGCGGAATCGTAAAGTAAGCGGTCTGTTCCTTCCCCTTGTCATATTCAATAAAGCAAGAATACACTGGCACATCATTTACCAAAAAGGTTAGAGATGCCGGTACATCATCGGTTACAAGACTACTAACTTCGTAAGCAATACCAACATAGACAAACTTTGTATCCCAGTAATTCGGCATATTAAAATAAAAGGAGGTGTTTCCTACAATGCCCTTCATTGGCCTAGTTGATTCAAAAGAAAAATATTTTTGATAAGGTGTATCCGGAATATCAGGAATCTTTTTATTTGCTTTCACCGTATTAATTTCTGCATTTAGAATAGCCTCAATAATACCAGACTGTTCTTCCGATTTATTAGAGTCAGAATCTTTCGTACTTTCTCCAGCTGCATCTTCTGTCTTTGTTCCATCGGTAACTTGACCCTTTCCATTTGCTGTCGTAGTCCCCGTGATGTTTTCTGCCTCAGTCCCTGTGATAGTATCTGTACTGTCTGTATTTGTATCTCCGGTCGTTCCTCCACTTTGCTCTGTGTCAGGTAATACCTTTGTTCCATTGCCTACCTGGGTAGCATAAACTGTGCTATAGTTGAGATTCGTCATAATCAGAGTAACCAATAAAAACAATATTAAAGTTTTATGTATTACCTTCTTCATCCAATTAGATCCTTTCTTCCTTATTTCAATTGTTAAGTTATACCAGTTTCATATATCTTTTTATACTTAATTATCTTTCTACTTATTTTCTTGCTCTGGCCTTTCCTTCTGTTTCTGCATAACGAACAGTCTTATCCCACTTCGCTTCCCGCTTAAAAATTAAATCAGTAATCGATTTATAAATGGCATTAATAACCACTGCCACCCAAAGCTTTGAATAGGAAAATAACATCAATAGAATTAAACCCGCCGATTGCAGATTAAATTCATTCTCTTCCATCGATAGTGTAATAAGAACATTCAGTACAAATACAAGAATTGCCATAATCCACAGCATGGTAGAAAAGCCGCTTAAGGATATATTCACATACCCCAAAACACCGGTTAGGAATATTACGTCTGAAATGATTAAGGAAGAAAGCATCAACAAATACACCATTACGTAATATAAAACATCCATTCGCATCGCCCCGGCAGAGCGGTCAAATACATACTTAAAATTTTTAAGAATTACATAAATATTTCCCATCGCCCATCTTGTTCGTTGTTTAAACCAAACCTTCATAAGATGGGGTTCCTGCTCCCAGGTCACCGCTAAAGGCATCATTTTGATGTAGTAACCCATGCGGTAAATACGAAAGCTGATTTCGGTATCCTCCGACAGTGCTTTAGGATCCCAACCACCAATTGCTTCAATAATACTTCTTCGTATAACGAAGTTAGTCCCCGGTATCGTACATAGTTTAAAGAAAAAGTAGCGGCCTGCCTGGTTCATGCATTGATAGGCAAGTGTTTCAATATTAACAAATCTGGATAAGATACTGGCATTACGATTTCTGGTTCGAAACTTACCGATTACTGCACCAATCTTATCATCGGCAACTAGATTTTCGACCAATAACTTTAATGCTATTGGTTCCGGTGTATTATCTGCATCATAGATGGCTATGATACTGCCTTTGGCTACCGAATAACCTATATTTAAAGCATTACTCTTACCCTTACCTCCAGCAATATTATCAGTATTTACTACGATAAGACGCTTGTCTGGATTTTTCTCCTGAATCTTTTCTAATACCTGCGCTGTATCATCGGAGGAATTATCATTAATTACAATAATTTCATAATAGTCAGCCGGGTAATCAAAATTAAGCAACGCTTCTACTGTCTTACGAATAACCATACTTTCATTATGTGCGGGTACCATGATGGATACATAAGGATAAGTTTCCAAAGGTATTCTACCATCGGTTTTTTTCACTCTATAATAATAGATAAACCCACCCACGGAAAGTACAATATTAATGGTCATGAGAATCCAGATTGCATATATGGAGTATATAACTAATAAATCAATCCACGCCATCCTTATTTCCTTTCTGTCTGGGCAACAAAAATCGTTTACGATTACGATATCTGCCTGCAAATATAAATAGAGTAAATATAATACTTGATATAACTACAATAAAGGCCAACTGCTTATTCAGACTGGACAAATCCTTCGCAATCCATTTGAAAACACCACTATCATATTCATATTTCTCATAGGTAAAGGGTGTATAAGCTAGACTCACTTTTTTATCATTAAAGTAAAGTTCACCATTCCTGGAGTAAAAATAAAGGTTTTCTGCATACACCCTATGGTTAATATCCCATAAACTTTTGTGTACGACATTTACTTGTGTAACAGCAATAATATCATCTTTTATGGCTTCAATATCCTGTGAAACACTAATATATGCTGCCGTTGAAATGGTTTCCATTTGCACATTTTGTTCCTGTCCAATGGTATAATCTGGTGCAATCAACAAGTGCCCATCCTTATAAATGGTATTAAATTTATCATTAATATTAAACTTAGAATTGGCATAGTTTCTATCACAAAAAACTGTGGTGTATCTTTGTAGCACCTCTCGTCCAGTTTCATCAAACAAATAGTTTTCTGGTACTTGAAGGGCTAACGGGTACACTCCAAAATTCGTATAAGCTTCGGTAGCATAAGTAAGGTAATCCCAAAGCAGCTCTGTGTTATCCTGTTCGGCAACTGCATTAGGAGCATGAAGAATGATTGCTCCCCCATTTGCCTGGGCATATCTTAGAACCTCGCAGAATCTCTTCATTGCTGGATAGTCACCATTCTCATATACCGGCATTACTGAAATGATAAAGGATAGACGATTATTAATACAAAAATCAACTATTTCCATGAGTGATTCCGGCGGATAAAAAGGATAAACCTCATTAAGCACGATATACTGGGAATAAGAATGGGGCATTCCATTATAAGGCCAAAGCCATATTGCCGCCTCCTGGGCAAAGGATGCACTCATAATCTCATCCGTTAGGTCGATAACAGGGGTATACCAAAAGTTATCAAAAGCTGAGTAGAGTGCAGCTGTATTGTTCTCATATTCTATGATGCCGGATTGATAATTAAATTCGCCCTTTAGAAATGAGGTATTTTTTAAACGGTTGATATTTGAAAAACTTCTTAATTCAGTGAAATTATATGCAAGGGAAACAACAACTTCATCAGCGTAAGTCACCTCAATATCATAGGTTTTATCTTTAATATAGTCTGATACCGCATTCCCCCCGAAGAATAGAATATTCTTTTCTACCATTGCGAGTGATTTCATTAGCTCATTCTGATCAGAGCTTATATTGTAACATATAATATTCTCATAATTATCTAAAATATCAATACTTTGACTTGCTGGCAGAAAGACAATGCTTCTTTGCAGATAAGTAATGGTTTTTACAATCACTTCGATGGATTGTAATTCCTGCTCAGTGGGGTTAGACCCGTATATTAATAATACATCGGCTGCCTGTACTGTATCTTCCTCATCCGTGGTTTGTTCAGGGGAATTCGCCGTAGATGCAGCCCATGCCAAATCCTTTGAAGATGTAAAAAAGAGCATAAGGGTGCAAATACTATACATAATAAATGCCTTACCAAAATTTCTTTTAAACATCATATTGTAATTCACCCTCTACCATAACCTTGTATTTTATGAAATCCTTACCAAAACGATCCTTATCATATTGAAGTGCAGCTAACTGAACATCTAATTTAATGACTCTGTCATGAATAATCTCTGGCAATTTATCTGTTTCTGTGAGTACTTTTCTAATACGTT
>JAFACO010000247.1 GCA_023425485.1 Bacillota bacterium | reverse complement strand
TTTTATGTCAACATATAATTGTCGCAATTTCTTAAAATACTCCCTATTTTTTTCAGGATTGTCTGTATATGGTGCGACGGTCATTAGTCCACATACCTTAATATTTTTAAGTTGTAAGACTTCATGTAGCAGCGCTGGAACCTCATCAATGGTTGCTCCGTATTTTGTATCTTCATCAGCTATATTCACTTCCAGCAATATATTGCATACTACATCCTGCTTAATAGCCTCCTGGCTAATTTGCTCTGCCAAACGGAGGGAATCTACCGAATGAATTAATGTTGCTTTATCTACAATATATTTCACTTTATTTCGTTGTAAATGCCCAATCATATGCCATTCTGTAGCATTATCGAATTCCTGTGATAAATCTTCATATTTTTGAACAAGCTCTTGCACCTTATTTTCGCCAAAGCTCCTCATTCCTAAATGATAAGCTTCTACTAATTTCTCATTCGGCATTGTTTTACTAACTGCAATCAAGGTAACTTCACTACGACTGCGTCCTGCTCTTTCACAAGCCTTTTGAATCCTCTGTTCAATTTCTAGTATATTTTCTTTCATCATAAGGCAAGTCCCTTTCTTTTAGTAAATAATCGCTTGCTCTACAGCAGTAGATCCAACAAGAGCAATCTGATCGTAAGCAGCTAAGCCATTCTTTGTGTTCTTATCTATAATGCAATAATCCTCTGTCTTTGATACAATATCAATTCTTTTAAAGACAGCATAGCCAAGGTTAACGTTGTATACCCCTGTTAATTGCCTTACTTCTGTAATCGTATACTCATCATTTGGTGAAGAAGTCGACATGATTATTGTACCAACCGGAAATACATTCTTATCGAGATAAAGATATACATCGTCTTCAAAAAGAATATCTATTTTCTGGAAGGTATAGATAATCTCCCCATTATCCCGTAAAGTTTTAATAGTTAAGCCTTCATCTTCGCTATTGGCTCCTTGTCCCATATATTCTTTGGGAACTAAGGTAACATCTTTTTCTACAATGGAAGTAATCGGTATTTTAAGTCCCTTTTCTGTATCAAAATCCACTTCTACATCAAGATAGCGTTCTTCAAGATAATTAGATAGATACTTGTCCATCGTAAGTTCAGCATAGTAGTTGCTTTCTATTTTATAGAGGGATAAAGCGGCTTTCATTTGAAAGTCATCTTCCAAAACGGTCAAGTTGACACTTACTCTTCCATCTAATTTTTCATACTGCATTTGAGTTAATGGCAGTATTAATTTCCAAGTATCAGAAGTTATAATTTTATAAATAGGGGTATCCTGTGGCTGCATCTCAGTTTTTCGTAGACTTACTCTATTATATTTTTGGGTATCAAACATTTCAGCAGTAATCGTTTGAGGTGTTATTGCTTCAAAAGAATCCAGATAGTAAGAAATAACTCCACTCTCAGGAGACTCTATAAGGTCATAGTTAAACGTAATGCCTGATTCTTCGAGTAAGTCAAGTCCTTGGGTTACAACTGCTGTGTTGAGTATGTCAAGTACCGTACTTTGTGCATCCTCTTTAAAGTCATAGACCTTGGAGTAGTTCGTGTCACTAAAAGCCTTTTCAAAATCACGGATATTACGTTTGATTTCTGCTTTACTCCGTTCAGGCATAGTAATCGCTATATCCTCATCTGACATCAACTGATTAAGTTGTCCTACTTCGTCCACAGAATAGATATCACTATTCTTTGCAACTCTTGCACCTTCTTTTTGAAAATATGTAATAAATCCAGCCTGCTGTGAGTTGAATACTTTCTCGTCACGTACAATAAGTCCAGTAAAATGGTTATCAATTACCGTTGTTCCTTCATGAACCTCATAAATTGACAACTTTTCTTTTGTAAAATAAATTACTACATTAAATGCTATATATACAAACAAAATTAAAAAAACAATGATACCAATATTTATTGTTTTTCGCTTCTTGAATTTAACAACCTTATTTGAACCACTCAAGACTGCACCTCCAGATACTGTGATTTTTAGATATCATTAGTAGTATTATACTGATAAATGAACTATTTTTAAATAGTTTTTTTACTTTTTCTTCGTCAAGAAACTCCGAAAAAAGTCCTATGCTATCTATTTTTGAATAATATTTTGAAAAATGGTTATTCTATATGCAGAAGCAATTTCTATTATTAATTGCTTACTTATCGGATAAGCAACAGAAAATTCTAACTTATTCATAAAGGAGGTTCGTTATGAAAACATTGGATTACATTGCGCTCATATTAGTTGTAGTAGGTGCAATCAATTGGGGCCTAATTGGCTTTTTCAGCTTCGATTTAGTTGCAACGATTTTTGGAGATATGACTTTAGCGAGCAGAATTGTATATTCCTTAGTTGGTGTGTCAGGTCTATATGCTTTAAGCTTCTTCGGAAGACTTAGAAATGATTAATGGGTAAAAAATAGGAGCGTCGTTAAAACGAACGCTCCTTTATCGTTTATGAAGTATCATTACAGGGATACAATTACATTCTTTTTCACGTTTTCTGGAAGCTGATTATCATTTAATGAAATACTTAAAATGAAATCAACATTAAATTTTTCAGACAGCTTCTCAATTTTTGAGTAAACTGCTTCAAAATTATTATCATTTACATAAGCTATTTTGAGGAAACTATCAAGATATACCGCCTGAAGATCATGATTTCCAGATATAATACCACTTAAAAAACCAACAAATTCACTATCGTTCTCAATAAAATAATCTCGTACATTCTCAAGTCGGATTTTATTACTCAATTCATACATATGCTTGTTGCTTTTGTCAAGATAAACAATGCTTCCTTTAGCGGCTCTCACTTCAGTATTCGCTTTGTCAATAAGGATTTTGGTTTTACCCTTACCTTTTTCACCTGAAATAATCTGTATCATTGTAATCTCCTCCTTATGGTGGGCGCAACATAAGTTGTGCGGTGCCAGTTATTAAGTTGTACAATATTGATAAAAATATTAATTTATAAGAATATTATAGTACAAATATTACCGAAAAACAACTATTAATTTCCTGTTTCAACATGAAATAATCCGATAATTTATTTCTTTTCTTTCGTTTTTCAGACGATAAAAGCAGGAACATCTCCTGCTATTTTGTCGAAGTTGATAGAAGCAGGGAATTCATCTGTGTATACAAAGAATCACTGTCTTTAACCTTTAAAAGTATAGAAATATACTCCTTATTATCCTGGTCCTTACAATATAATATGAGACAATGACCTGCTTTATTAGTAGAACCTGCTAAGCCTCCAAGAATTGTAAGCTCACCAGATGTTGTTCCATTGTCTTCATTGTAAGGATTTGTTGAAGAAAAGGTCTTTTGTTTTTCAACACCTTCTTTATCATGATAGATTGCCGTATAGGAATTGGTCCCAAGGATGGTTTTAAAAGTATCATAGGATAGCAGTTCTTTCATAATCAAATAAACATCGTAGGCAGTAACTAACTGTTCCTCTTTCTGCAAGCCATGGGAATTAACAAAATTGGAATGAACAGCACCAATTTTTAAAGCTTCTTTATTCATCAGGCTGACAAAGTTCTCTTCATTGCTGCCAACATGTTCTGCAATAGCAATTGCAGCATCATTTCCAGAATAAACAATCAGACTGTATAATAA
>JAFACO010000218.1 GCA_023425485.1 Bacillota bacterium | reverse complement strand
ATATAGCGTGGCGTAAGTGCCATCATGGAGGTAAATATGAAGATGAGAGAAGGATTGGTTTTAAGAAGGATTGCAGATTTGGATGTTGTAATACCAATCGGTAATAATATAGCTGATTTTAACGGAATAATTTCCTTAAATGAAACAGCTGCTTTTCTTTGGAAGAGGTTAACCTTAAAGGAAGAGCTGCCTCAAATAGTGGATGCCTTAATAGAAGAATATGATGTAAATCCAGAGATTGCAAGAAAGGATATTGAATTATTTATAGAGCAGCTTACTCAAGCCAACATAGTAACGGAATAAGTAAAGGAGATTATTTGTGGATACGAAAAATCAAGATAGATTCCCCTTAAATGCTACATTTGAGTTAACGGCCAGATGCAATCTTAATTGCAAAATGTGCTTAGTTCGTATCGATCATAAACGAATGGCCGAATTAGGTGGAAGGGAAAGAACTACAGAGGAATGGATTAACATGGCACAACAGATACAGGAAGCAGGGACCATATCTTTACTGCTGACCGGAGGAGAACCCATGCTTAGACCGGATTTTGCCCAAATCTATAGTGAAATAGCAAAAATGGGTTTTATAGTCACGTTGTACACCAATGCAACATTGATTACACCAGAAATTTTAAAGGTGCTTCGAGAGTACCCACCACATAGACTTGGAATAACGGTTTATGGGGCTTCACCAGAAACTTATGAGAAAGTCGCAAAGGATGCAAAGGGCTATCATAATATGGTAAGGGGGATTGATCAATTAAAAGAACTTCCGTCACAGCTAACGCTTCGTACAACTATTGTTCAGGAAAATCTTGAGGATTTAGAACAAATGAGGATATTTGCGTTAGGATATGGTGTGAATTTAGAGACTTCCCGGATTGTAACTAAGGCTGTGCGAGGTGGGATTTCTAAAGCAGAGGAGTGCCGTCTTACACCCGAGCAAAGTAAAGTTATGTTGGAGAATAGAAAAAGAAAACACATCATTAATCCGTTCAAAGAGTACGTGGATAAGGAACAGCCTGCTCATCTTGATGCTCCTGATGAAGAAATAGGTAAAAACGAGAATTTTAGTGCGCAAGAAGTAAGTCATTCCTTATATGGATGCGAGGCTGGTATGAATTCCTTTTGTATCTCCTGGGATGGAAAATTGATTGGATGTCAACTGCTGGGAGGACATTGGAAAAATCCTTTTGAGCAGGGCTTTCAAAGGGCTTGGGAGGAGTTCCCCCAAGGGCTTATGATACCTCCTATGCCTAACCAATGCAAGGACTGTAGCGTTGCTTGTACTGCTTGTCCAGCGATACGACTAGCGGAAACAGGAAGACTAAATGGTATGCCAGAGTATATATGCCGGGAAAACAAGCTAGTAGACCGAATGGATCACAAATTAAAACTTGAATTAGAGCAAATAATAAGAAATGGAAGGATGAGAATTAATGAAACAATATGTAGCTCCTAGTATAAAGATAGAACAATTAGAACTATTTGAGAGTATTGCTCATAATTGCTGGTCAGGTACTGATTTTTATTATGACAGAGACAAAGATGGAAGAAAAGACAGAGGAGAAGAGTCAATTAGTGCTATAACACAAACGACTCCTCATGGCTGTACCGTTGATAAGAGTGACTTAATCAGCGACCTCAAGAGCATATTAGGAAGAAACTATAATTCCTGGGCACAAAGCTCCGGAATTAATAACAGCAATAGAGTAAATGCAACAACTGTTTCTAATATAGGTTTTAGAGTATCAAGGTAAAGAGAACTATTACCACAGGTAGGACAATAAGCAGCAAAGGTGAAAACAATGAATTCCTTATTAAATTCAAAGGATCAATTGGCACTATCAATTGGACCATACATAATTAAAGTTAGCAAACTTCTTAGAAAGAATAAGAGTGATTTATTTCCCCAGTGTGTAGATTGTTTTGAAATTGATTCAGATATCCATATGGGAGTAAGTTCCATTGATTATATTATAAAAGAGGAAGAATACAATATCTTACCTGAGGATATTCTTGTAGGTGGCTATGAGGACGGACCGCTGCCTTATAAGGTATATCGTAAATCCTCTGGCGACTACTTGTGGCTTCGCCAGGATGCACAGAGAAATGATATTTTGGCTTTTATAATAACTAAGAAGTGGAGTGAATGGAGATTAATTAAAGATAATACCAATAGTAAATGGCACAATAGCTTTTCTGAACTGGCCTATCTATTTCCTTACTCCATATTAAATAAGAATGGAATTATGTTCCATGGTGTTGTAATGGAGTGGCAGGGACGTGGAATAATAGTAAGCGCATATTCTGGTGTGGGGAAGACAACACACACCAGAATGTGGAAGGAAAGAGAAGCCGCTCTAATATTAAATGGGGATCGTGCACTATGTTATAAACAGCAGGATGGTTGGTACACCTGCGGCGCTCCCTGGTTTGGAACTTCGGAGGAATACCTGAATCGAAGCGTAAAAATAGACGCATTTGTTATATTAGACCAGGCTAGAGTAAATAGAGTTAGAGCCTTAGGTAGATTAGAGGGAGCAATCGAGTTAATTAAACACACCTTTGCACCTGTTTGGGAAGAAACTTTGGCAAACAATGCATTCAATCATATCAATGATATGGTTGAAGAAATACCAATTTACTTATTGGAATGCAAGCCGGATTACGAAGCGGTGGACGTACTTAAAACGGAACTAAGTCAAAAATTCAACAATGTGGAAAATATATAGTTAGGAAGTGTTATGTTAAAGGCAAAACCAATGGTAGTATCAACGAGAGATCTTATCCCAATAATTGTTGAGATGTTGGATAATAATCAGAGGGTTATATTTACGGTAAGTGGAGATAGTATGAGGCCATTTATCATAAATAATCGGGATCAGGTAGTTCTTGAGAGAAAAAATAAAATGAATTTGAGGGTTGGAGATATTATATTGTTCCAGGATATGGATAAGTATCTCCTGCATCGCATTTATAGAAAAGAGAAGGACGGTTATCGTACGATCGGTGATGCCTGTCTGCAGGAAGATGGACTAGTCTTCAATTCTCAAATTCTTGGTGTAGTAAATAAGATTTATCGAAAAGGAAAAGAGATAGATTGTAAAAAGGGATTCTGGAGAGTTATATCACTTCTTTGGGTAAAGCTATTACCATTTCGCAGGTACCTATTATACTTGTACTTCCTTTTGTCTCGAATTAAGCAAAAGCTTCCCCAAAACACCAAGGAAATGGAGGATTGCAATGATTGATATACATACACATATAATACCGGGAATTGATGATGGTTCACAGACGATGGATGCTTCCATCAAAATGGCAAGGATTGCATATGAAAATGGCGTCAATACCCTGATAGCGACACCTCATTGTAACATTGAAGGTGTATTTGAAAATTATTATGATCAAAGTTTTACTGATCGATTTTTATATCTGGAAGAAGCTATTAAAAAAGAAAATATTCCGCTGCAACTTTACCTTGGTATGGAAGTCTATGCTACGGAAGAGGTACCGGAGTTATTAAAAAAAGGTAAGATTACAACTCTGAATCAATCCAAATACATATTAATTGAATTTAGTTTTCAAAAAGATAGCCTGCTAATAGAGTTTTTATTGCAAGAATTAGTACAGCTTGGATATGTCCCAATTATTGCTCATCCCGAGCGTTATCCCTATGTCCAAAAACATCCGGATATGGTTTATGACTGGATTGAACAGGGGTGTTTTATACAAATTAACAAGGGAAGTATAATGGGCAACTTTGGCTTTTCTGCGCGTAATACAGCCATTTATTTATTAGAATGTAAGTTGGCATCCTTTGTAGCAAGTGATGGGCATGGTGCGACGCAAAGAACCACGGACTTATCAAGGGTATATCAGTATATTAAAAGCAGATATACGGACAAATATGCAGAAGTGCTTTTTAATGAAAATCCAAAACGTGTAATTGACAATAAAGAATTAATTAGGCCGGGCAGACTTAGAGAATCAGAAGGAAGTTATTTATTATAAACACCATGCCTGCAGCCCAAAGTTTGCAGGTATTAAAAAGGGCTTGGAGGTTAATTATGAAATTACTTAGAATAACCGGTATTCTGATATTTCTGCTTTCCACAATATCATTTACTACTTATCGGTTTTATGTAAAAAATCAAATAGATACGATTGGACCGGAGATTAGTCTCCCAGGTGAAAGTATAACAATTAGTGTAAAGGATTCTACTGAAAAATTGCTGGAAGGGATAACCGCTTTCGACCAGATGGATAAGGATGTAACGAAATCTATTATTATTGAGAATATATCAGATTTTAATATTTCTGGAACTCGAATGATTACGTATGCCGCCTTTGATGGAAAGTATAATGTAACCACACAGGAACGGGAGCTGGTTTACTCGGATTATGAACCAATAAGATTTAAACTGTCAAAACCACTTAGCTTTGAGGTGGGAGAAAACAATGAAATATTAAACAGATTGAGTGCGTCCGATAGTCTGGATGGAGACATTACAGACAAAATATCCTTTAATATACCGGAATACTCTTTTGGAGAGATACAGGGAAGTTACATGGTTAAGTTCCAGGTGACAAATAGTGCTGGAGAAACAGCTCTTCTTCCTGCACAAGTAGAGTTTCATAACCCTGACTATGGTAACCAGGATAAGGTACCAGAGCTGATTTTAAGGGAGTATTTGATCTATCAAAAAACAGGTGACAATGTAAATCCTAGGTCTTATTTAAATAAAATAATAATTGGAACCCAGGAGTATAGTTTCACCTATAATTTGGGAAATAGCATTACATCAAACCAAATAGATATCAATAAGGTTACATATGAGTCGAACATAGATATGAAAAATCCTGGAGTATATGCAATTGATTATAGCTACACATCTGAGGACGGCTATACGGGGACTACCAGATTACTTGTAGTAGTAGAAGAATAGGAGACAAGCATGCCAATGAAAGATAATATATATCATACAGATGAAATTACAATTGACATTTATGACATCCTGCGTCATTTAGTAAAAGATATTTGGCTAATTGTATTAATAGGATTATCTTGTGCAATGTGTGCCAATATTGTAGCTAATTTATTGTACAAGCCAGTATATACAGCAAGTGCTATGTATGTGGTTACTACCAAAGGTTCGAATGATATATATGGTAATCTCTCGGCAGCGAACAATGTAGCCGAAACAATTACTTCAATTTTGTCCAGTAATGTTCTTGCCAATAAAGTTGCTTTGGATCTTGGTATGGATACAGTACCTGGTACCGTCAGTGCCTATGCAATTGAAGAGACAAACCTGCTGGGCTTAACGGTGAGTGCATCAAGTCCGATGATGGCTTATCAAATTATTACATCAGTAATGAATAATTATACCTCAGTATCTAGTAATATATTTAAAAACGTAATATTAAATGTCATGGAAGCACCTGTATTTCCTACTTATCCCGATAATTATGTTGATGAGGAAGGAATAATGAAAAAGGCATTTGTATTAGGAATGGCTGTGATGACAGCTCTATTAATTGCTTTATCGATAAATAGAGATAACATAAAGAATGAAAAAGATATAACTAAGAAATTGGATACCAAGCTTCTGGGAATTATCTATCATGAAAACAAAAATAAGACACTTCGTACAAAATTATTTAGAAAGAAGAAGAGTATACTTATTAACAGTCCAACGGTAAGTTTTCCATTTGTTGAGAATTTTAAGAAAATACGTGCAAAGCTGGAATATAAAGTTGGGCAAAGCGAAGGTAATGTCATACTTGTAACCAGTGTTCTGGAGAATGAGGGCAAATCAACCATTGCCGCTAATCTTGCATTAGCCTTGGCACAAAAGTCCTTTAATGTATTGTTAATCGATGCTGATCTTTGTAAACCTTCTATATATAAAGTTCTTGAAAAGAAGGTTCTAAAGGAGCAGGAAATTGGTAATTGTATTAAAAATCAATGCGATGTAAAAGAGGCATTTAGCTTTGATACGGACACTGGACTATACCTGTTAATCGGAAGTGAAAGCTATAAGAACTCCACAGATTTATTGGCAAGTGAGTCTTTCCAGAGAATAATTTCGGAAACGAAAAACCTCATGGATTATATCATTGTTGACGCACCACCTATGTCAGTGTCGGCGGATGCCGAGGTTTTAGCAGATGTCGTGGATACCTCACTTTTGGTTATTCGGCAAAGTACAGCTCACTCCGGCAGCATCAATGATTCCATAGATATTCTCACGAATTGTAAGTCAGAGTATTTGGGATGCATCTTTAATAATGTACACAATTCCTTTTATGGATTTTCACTTCAAGGGAAGGATCATTATTCCAGTAATAAATATTATGGACATTATAAAACAAAGCGTATTTAAGTTATGGAGGATAGAACATGAGTACAGTCGAAAAAAATCTGGAGGACAATGAATTAACCATTGACCTATCTGCTGTGTTATATAATATTTGGAGTGGAATAAAAAAATTTTGGTGGCTTGTACTAGTGCTTGCAATAATAACATCTGCCATTGCCTGCCTTGAGTTAAAATACAGTTATCAGCCCTATTATAAAGCATTCGCAACGTTTACTGTAAATCTAAATGTAAATGACAGTGACAGTATCTATGAAGATAGTCTACGTGCTTCACAGTTGTCTGTTACCTTCCCTTATATCTTATCCAGTAGTATCTTGATGAATATCATAGCTGAGGATTTGGGTGTGGAAAATATATCTGATTCTATTTCTGCTACTAATATTGAGGGAACAAATTTATTTACCATTCAGGTTACTTCCTATGATGCCGAAGGGGCTTATGAGGTACTGCAATCAGTAATAAAAAATTATCCGAGAGTTGCCGAGACGGTAGTGGGAGCAACTTATTTAATAATGATAGAAGATTCTGGAATTCCCTCACAGCCCGATAATGAGCTGGATTATATAAGCAGTATTAAGTACGGTATGGTGCCAGGAGTACTAATGGGAGGCGTATTAATTGCAATCTATGCGCTAACACGTAGAACTGTATTTAAGTTTGAGGATTTATCTGGACTGACAAATATAAAACAACTTGGAACATTACCAAGCGTAGTGTTTAAAAAAAGAGGCAAGAAAAAAACAAATGTCATATCCCTTGATAATGATAAATTACCTTACTCTTACACAGACAATATAAATAAAATAAAAACCAGAATTAAGAAAATGGCATACCTGAAGGGTATCAATTCTATTTTGGTTACAAGTGCTATGCCCAGCGAGGGTAAAAGTACGGTTGCTCTAAACCTGGCACTTTCCCTGGCAGCAGAAGGGAAAAAGATTATTTTAGTAGACTGTGATCTGCGCAGGCCGTCTATTTTAAATATGATTTCCAAACTAGGAGAGGTGAACAATTTAGAAAATGTCTTAAAGGGAGAAGCAGATCTGGAGGATGCAGTTTTTTTTGATGAAGACTTAAAACTTTATATCTTGGCATGCTTAGAACCTATAGAGAATTCTAGTGAGGCAATTGGTTCGGAAAAGATGAAGCTCCTTCTAAAAAAACTGGAACAGACTTATGAATATGTAATACTTGATACAGCGCCTTCCGCAATCTTATCCGATACCTCGGATCTGGCTAAAGATGTAGCTGGTGCGGTATTTGTAGTTCGCCAGAATTACGCTAAGGTTAATCAAATAATAAATGCCTTAGAGCATATTACGGGTAGCAGTAATATTGAAATTTTAGGTTGTATTTTGAACAATACGAAATCCCAGCATCATGGTTATGGATATGGTTACGGCTATGGTTATGGATATGGCAATGGTGGATATGGGTATAGGGGAAAGAAGAAAAATGAAGAAGAAATTAAGGAACAAGCCGGTTAAAAAAATAATTATTGCGGTAGCTATACTTATTTCAGTGATTCTAATCATAGCAGTTTCAGCATATTTTTATGTGTCTAGTTTCATTCATAAAATGAATCTGGTAGAGGACCAAGATATTATTGCAGAATCTGCTTCTGAAATAACGGTAGCAGATATTGAAACTGAAATCCTGCCCGAAGAAGAGGATGTTGACGTTAATGTACCAGAGGCCACAGAAACGGAAATAGCAAGCCTGGAGGATGAAATTAGAAACAATATGGAAAAAAATCAGACTGAAATTCTTAAGGATAAGGATGTACTGAATATCCTGCTGATTGGAAGTGATACAAGAAAAGTAGGACAGGGTGGAAGATCGGATGCTATGATTTTGGTGTCCATTAATAAGAAAAATCAGCGTATAGCAGTGACTTCTATTCTTAGAGATATTTATTTGAAAATTCCTGGTTATAAGCAAAGCAATCGCATCAATGCTGCTTATGCTTATGGGGGAGCAAACCTTCTTATGGACACAATTGAGCAGAATTTTAAAATTAAAGTGGATAAGTATGTTGCTATTGATTTTTTTGCATTCATTGATATGGTAGATGCTGTAGGGGGTGTAAAATTAGAGGTTAGCGAGCAAGAAATACCGGTAATTAATGAGTATGTGTTGGAATTAAATCTATTGAAAAAAGTAAATGAGGATATGGATTTATTAAAAAAGCCTGGACTTTTGTTGCTCAATGGAAAGCAAGCACTTGGTTATGCAAGAAATCGATATGTTGGGAATGCAGACTTTGAGAGAACGGCCAGACAGAGACGTGTATTAGAGCAGACCTATGCCAATTTAAAAAATCTAAGCTTGAATCAACTAAAAGACTTATTAAATAAAATTTTACCTCAAATTACCACCAATTTAAGCGAAGGAGATATATTTTCCTTGTTACTATCTTTGCCCGCTATTAAAAATTATGAGATAGAACAAGGATCAATTCCGGTTAATGACTCCTATTCGGGTGTAAAAATTCGAGGAATGGCGGTTCTAAGTATTGATTTTAATAAAAACATCAGTGAATTGCAGCAAATGATATATAGGGAATAATAATAGCAAGCACCTGATTTAGCATCAATGCATTTGTTCTTGCTTTCTGCATATTTAATCTCTATAATAGATTAAAATTATGTACGCAAAGTAATAGGTGAATATTGTTTATGCTCATGTTCACAGTTACTGTAAGAATGGAGGTTTTTATGTTTCAAGTAATTCAGACAGATCATGCACCAGCTGCCATTGGACCATATTCCCAGGCATTAAGACAAGGTAATTTATTATTTTCATCGGGACAAATCCCAATTGATCCTGCGACTGGACAGGTTGTTGACGGAGAAATAAAGGAACAAGCCCTGCAGGTTATGAAAAATATTGAAGCAATTTTAAAAGAGGCAGGTGCAACTTTTGAACAGGTTATTAAAACTACCTGCTTTCTAAAAAACATGGATGATTTTGCTGCATTTAATGAAATCTATTCACAGTACTTTACTGGCAAACCTGCTAGATCCTGTGTGGCTGTTGCAAAACTCCCGAAGGATGTACTCTGTGAAGTGGAAGTCATAGCGGTTATATAACGAAGTAACACCATTTTTCTTCCGTTATTGACAAGATATGAGTTGTAATATATAGTATAAAAAAAGCAACGAGGCTGGATAAGTCTTGTTGCTTTTTTGCATATGTATGTATTTTTGTATAATAAAGTATTCCATATGGATGCTATAACTGGGGGAGGAAATATGCTGAGGAGAAACAAAGAATTAGATAAAATAACACTGGAAGCAAAGGAATTAATCAACAGTACACATCAATTAGT
>JAFACO010000062.1 GCA_023425485.1 Bacillota bacterium | reverse complement strand
TTATAATTGCACTCCCCAATATAGGAATTGATATATTCGGGTACCATTCTCTAACTAAAATAGATGCAGCAGTTGCTTCACTTGACATGGCAAGTACCATTCCTGTCCAGTAAACCCATCCAACCACAAATCCTGCACCCGGTCCAAATACCTTTGCTGTAAAAGAATAAAATGAACCTGAATCCGGGTTTGCCACTGTCATTTCAGATAGTGCATATAATATAAAATAAACCAGTAATCCACCTAATATAAATGATATTACTATAGAAGGTCCAGCTGCTTGTATCGCAACACCAGAACCAAGAAAAAAGGAACCTCCGATAACAGAACCTAACGCCATCATTGTGAGTTGCCAGGCAGATAAACCTTTTTCATGTTTCATCTTAAAATCCTCCAAAATGCAATTTAGGAAAAATGCTTTGTTATAGTATTATCTCTACTTTACAAAATAACATTCTTAAGATTTTAATTTATGGCAACTAAAAATATTTGAAAATCGCCGATTCAATAATCATCATTAATTAATCTCATTAATTTACTTTTAAATCTTTAAAATAAACCAATAAAAATGATTATTTCTTTCAGCGCTAAACAAAGGTAGTGTAATATTCATCGAATACTACACTACCCTTGTTTATTATTAATTACTTATTTTTAAATTTATGTTCTATCTGCCAATCAATTGGTTCAATTGACTGTTTGCTTAAAAATTCATTTGTTTGACTAAAATGCCTGCTGCCAAAGAAACCTCGATATGCGGACAAGGGACTCGGATGAGGAGCTTCCAAGATAAGATGCTTTGGATTGGTGAGCATTGATTTTTTCGTTTGAGCTGGTTTGCCCCAAAGAAGAAATACAACTGGTCGATCCTGCGCGTTCACAGCCTGTATTACCGCATCCGTAAAGCGCTCCCAACCTTTACCTTGATGTGAATTAGCCTGATGTGCTCTTACTGTCATAACAGTATTTAATAAGAGGACACCTTGTTTTGCCCATTTTTCCAGATATCCATTGTCCGGAATATAGCAGCCTAAGTCTGTTTTTAATTCCTGATATATATTTACTAACGAAGGTGGAATATCCACATTGGGTTTTACCGAAAAACAAAGCCCATGAGCTTGTCCTTCGTTATGATAGGGGTCCTGCCCCAGTATCACTACTTTAACCTGACTTAGAGGCGTAAAATGAAAAGCATTAAAAATATCCTCTGCATTTGGATAGATGGTAGTTGTACTATATTCTTGTTTAATAAATTGATAGAGTTGCGAATAATAGCTTTGCTTAAATTCACTCTCTAACGCCTGTGACCAATCATTTGTTATTGCACCCATTATTACGGTACCCCCTTAAATAAGATGAAACGACAAGTCGCTTCACTTGTCATGAATAATAGTCGGATGCTATTATTTACAACTGCATCCGACTACTTTATATTTATATCTTTATAAGCTTCTTACGGACTTACAATATTTCTTTATTTAACCATAGGTAATAATAATTTATAGTCTTACACTAACACCTTTTTCACGTAGATATTGTTTCAAATCAATAATTTCCATCTCTTTATAATGAAAAAGTGAGGCAGCAAGTACAGCATCTGCTTTTCCGGTGGTAAAAGCATCATAGAAATGCTCTAGTTTACCAGCACCTCCGGAGGCAATGACCGGAACGGATACATTTTCAGAGATAACTCTGGTTAGCTCAAGATCATAGCCATCCTTAGTACCATCGCAATCCATACTGGTAAGCAGAATTTCTCCAGCCCCCAGCTCACAAGCTTTAATAGCCCATTCAACTGCATCAATACCCATATCAATTCTTCCACCATTTTTGTAGATATTCCATCCGCTGCCGTCTGCTCTACGCTTAGCATCAATTGCCAACACCACGCATTGGCTACCAAATTTATCTGCTGCTTCACTAATCAAAGTTGGATTAAGAATTGCTGCAGTATTCACTGCAATTTTATCTGCACCTTCTCGTAAAATCATTTTAAAATCTTCTACTGACCTAATTCCTCCACCAACTGTGAATGGAATAAAGACTGTTTCGGCTACTCTTCGTACCATATCAAGCTTAATAGTTCTAGCATCAGAGGATGCGGTTATATCGAGAAATACCAGTTCATCTGCACCTGCCTTATCATAGGCAGCACCTACCTCCACAGGATCACCGGCATCTTGTAAATTAACAAAGTTAATACCTTTTACCACGCGCCCATTATGTACATCTAAACAAGGAATGATTCTTTTCGTAAACATATTAACACTCCTATCCAAAGTTTAAATTCTTAACCTATAAAGCTGCAAAGTTTTTTAAAATGGAAAGTCCAACCTCACCACTTTTTTCAGGATGAAACTGACACGCGTATATATTATCGCTTTCAACAGATGCGTGAATTAAAGTACTGTAATCTGTTGTAGCTGATACAATGGCCTCATCTGATGCACTAAGATAATATGAATGTACAAAATATACATGGGACTGGTCAGACAATCCTTTATAAAGCTTTGCTTCTGGCTTAATTGACAAAGAATTCCAACCTATATGAGGTATTTTCAGCCCTTCTTTATCCGGTATTCGAAGTATTTTACCCTTTAAAATAGATAATCCCTCAACGCCTGGTGATTCATCACTTTCTTCAAAAAAGAGTTGTAACCCCAGACATATCCCCAGCAAAGGTTTGCCACTATTTGCAACTTCCTTGATAACGTCAATTAATTGATAATTTCGCAGTTTATTCATTGCCTCGCCAAAGCTTCCTACTCCCGGAAGAATGACTTTATCTGCCTGTAAAATCTCGCTTTTATCCCTTGTAATACATACCTTCTGACCAAGGTGTAGTAATGCTTTTTCTACGCTTTTTAAATTACCTGCATCATAATCAATGACTGCTATCATTCTCATCATTCCTTCACTATAGACTATTGTTCAATGTTTTCTAATACCACATCAAATACTTCCATGCTATACTCACTCATATTCTCATATGAATTCATGGCTACAGCTTCTTCTTCTGTTAGCATAAATACATTGTTAAGTTCACCAAGAATTTGAGATCTCACATAATCCAAGTCTGTTTTAATACCAAGCATAGTTGCAAGCTCAATATACTTATCATATCGCTTTAATCCTTTTAAGAGTGAGTCCAGTGCTTGTGGATACTGTCCCATGGAGTAAAAGTTATTATAGGAATTCAGCTGTTTATTTACAAACATTACTGTCATAATCTTATCATAAATCTCAATATCTTCTGCCTTTATATCAATCCCATACACTTCATTGTATGCATCTGTATATTCCTGCTTGTCAAAATAGTTTGTAGCATTCTGGATACTAAGGGTATAGGAGATTACATTAGTGCCAAGATATATTAACATTGCAAATAAACCAAAGAATAAGAATACAATAAAAGCACCGAAACGATTAATGCGTCCTTCATCTTCTTCTATTTCATCAATTCTTTCAATATTTGCTTTTTCTTTTTTTGCTTTATCTTTTTTAGATTTTTCTTTCTTACTTTTACTTGCCTTTGCTGCTTTAGAATTGTCTTCTGTAGCCTTCCCTTTCTTACCTTTAGCTTGTTTACTACCCTTTCCACTATCCTCAACATCTTCAGAAGAAGCAGCAGTTTCCTTCTTGCCTTTCGCTGGTTTAACTTTTTTGTCCGGCTTCTTAGTGTCTGTCTTCTTTGTGTCAGTCTTCTTTGTTTGGTCAGAATTATCCGTTGGTTCATTAGCAGTACTTTCAGCTTTATTCGCTTTATTTGCTTTATCATCTTTAACATTACCAAATAAGCGTTGCCAAAAGCCTTTTTTCGGTTCTCCTTCTTGGGAGTCTTCTATATTCTTTTTCTTTGATTTCTTTTCTTTTTTCTTTTTATTCTTTTTATTCTCTTTTGAGCCACCGATATTTGCTAATATTTCTTCCTCGTTCTCAATACCATCCTTTAAGGATGATACCACCTTTAATACATCTGAAAAAACCTCACCGACATCACTTGGAAGTCCCATTTGATTGTTGCGACTTACTGGTTCTCCATTTAGCATATCATTAATGGCTTTTACATCCTCTGTAACTGGATCA
>JAFACO010000108.1 GCA_023425485.1 Bacillota bacterium | reverse complement strand
GGATAGCATTTGTATTTTGGTTATAATATTATTATCTGGCGTTTACTTAGGGAAGAAATTTATAAATATAGAAATCTAATAATAAATTTATTGCCTTGAAACAATGATTTCGGTATAATTATACATGCAAATTAATTATTACATTTTTTGCAAACTAACAGATTTTAATCAAAGGAGATTAAAAATGGGATACGTAGATGAGGTAATCGAGCTTGTGGTAAGGAAAAACCCAGCTGAGCCTGAATTTCATCAGGCTGTGAAAGAAGTACTTGAATCCTTAAGAGCAGTTGTTGATGCCAATGAGGACAAGTTCAGAAGAGAAGCATTGTTAGAAAGACTTGTAGAACCAGACAGACAAGTTAAATTCAGAGTGCCGTGGGTGGACGACAACGGCAAGGTACAGGTTAACACTGGTTATCGTGTACAATTTAATAATTCAATAGGACCTTATAAGGGCGGTTTACGTTTACATCCTTCTGTAAATCTTGGTATCATCAAATTCCTAGGCTTTGAGCAAATCTTCAAAAATTCACTAACAGGTCTACCTATCGGCGGAGGCAAAGGTGGTTCTGATTTTGATCCGAAGGGTAAATCAGACAGAGAAGTTTTAGCATTCTGTACCAGCTTTATCTCAGAGTTATATAAATATATCGGGGCAAATGTGGATGTTCCTGCAGGGGACATTGGCACTGGTGGCAGAGAAATTGGCTATATGTATGGTCAGTATAAGAAAATAACCGGATCTTACGAAGGCGTACTTACCGGTAAGGGATTAACCTATGGTGGTTCCTTAGCAAGAACCGAGGCTACTGGCTATGGTTTACTATACTTAACAGAAGAAATGTTAAAATGTAATGGTAAGGATATCAAAGGCAAGATTGCTACCGTATCAGGCTCTGGTAATGTTGCAATTTACGCAATTCAAAAGGCACATGAATTAGGTGCTAAATGCGTTACCTGTAGCGATTCTAACGGCTGGATATATGATCCGGAAGGTATTGATTTAACAGCACTTCAGGAAATAAAAGAAGTAAGACGTGCAAGATTAACAGAATACAAAAAATACAGACCAAATTCCGAATATCAGGAAGGCAGGGGCGTATGGAGTGTGAAATGTGATATTGCTCTTCCATGTGCTACACAGAATGAGCTTCAGCTGGAGGACGCAAAGGCTTTAGTTGCCAATGGATGTATTGCGGTAGCGGAAGGTGCAAATATGCCTACTACGCTTGAAGCCACAGAATATTTACTTGCTAATAAGGTATTATTTGCGCCAGGAAAAGCAGCTAATGCAGGCGGTGTTGCAACTTCTGCTTTAGAAATGACTCAGAACAGCGAGCGCTATAGCTGGACCTTTGAAGAAGTAGATGCGAAATTAAAGCAAATCATGATTAATATCTTCCATAGCATGGATGATGCTGCAAAGAGATATGAGGCAGAAGGTAATTATGTTATAGGAGCTAATATTGCAGGCTTTGAAAAGGTGGCTACCGCTATGATGGCGCAAGGTATTTGGTAATATAATTAGTGAAAACAAACTAAATAAGTAACATTTTTATTTATATTAAGGCTGTCGATACAAGGTAAACGCATTTACCTATTGTTTCGAACAGCCTTTTTTGATTCACGGCAAGTGAAACGACTTGTCGTTTCATCTTGTTTATGCAATGGTAAAGCTCGTATCAACACAGGCTGCTTTGGATATGAAACACCTGCGATGACAACGGCTGTACACAGCCGTGAGAAACATGAAGAACATGTTTTTTTCAGTTCAACAGAAGATAATGGAAGTATACGAATAGGTCAATCATGTAAAAATATATTTATAGAATCTTAAGGGGGTTGTTAAAATCTTTATACAATCTTTATATCAAAGGCGATATAATAGAAAGTTGTTAGAGGATAATGTGCTTCATTTTACAGCAATGCGCACCCCATAACAAAGGTGTTATAGGGGGTAAGAAGCGGTTACAACAAGTCACCAGGGGAGAAAATATATGAACGTCAAAGAAGTAATTCTTGGAAAACCATTAAAAAATAACGAGCTAAGCCATGAGAAATTATCGAGGTTGTGGGGATTGCCAATTATGGCAAGTGATGCAGTTTCATCTGTTGCATATGCAATTGAGGAAATACTCCTTGTTTTGATACCTGCCATAGGTTTTTATGCCTTTGATGCCCTGCCATTTATCGTATTACCCATCATACTGCTTTTATTAATATTGGTAGTTTCCTATTCACAGATTATAGATAAATATCCACAAGGCGGTGGTGCTTATGTGGTTGCAAAAGAGAATATAGGCAAGACAGCATCCCTATTGTCGGCAGCAGCATTAACCTTCGATTATATCCTAACGGTAGCAGTTAGTATATCTTCTTCATCAGCGGCACTGTCATCAGCCTTTCCCGTTCTGCAGGATTATAAAATACCACTTTCTTTATTTTGTGTAGCAATTATTACATTGATTAATTTACGAGGGATCAGAGAATCCTCTAAGGTATTTGGTTTACCTACCTATATCTTTATTTTTTCAATGGCTATTCTTATTATTACCGGTTTTATTAAGTTATTATCCGGTAATTTGGAACCAATCGATTATACGACACCGATAATTCCTGAAGAAACGCTGCAGGGTATTGGTGCCTTAATACTATTGAAGGCTTTCTCTTCCGGATGTTCTGCTATGTCCGGTGTTGAGGCAGTTAGCGATTCCGTACCTAGCTTTAAAGAACCATCCACTAGAAATGCAAAGCATATTCTTTTTATGCTTGGTGCGATAATCTTATTTATTTTCGGTGGTACATCAATACTTGCTGTACATTTACAGGTTGCACCAGTACATGGGCATACCGTTTTATCACAGATATCGAACGCAGTTTTTGGCCATACCTTTATGTATTATATTATACAAGTATTTACTTCACTTATTCTTATACTTGCAGCAAATACTGCTTATAATGGGTTACCACAGCTTTTATATATCCTGGCACATGACGGATATGTACCTCGCCAGTTTTCCTCAAGAGGTACAAAATTAAGCTTTTCCAATGGTATTATGTTCATATTTATTATGTCTTCAGTTCTAATTATTGCATTTAGAAGTGAAACGCATTTATTAATACCGCTTTATTCTGTAGGAGTTTTTGTTTCCTTTACCATTGCTCAATATGGAATTTTCAAGCAGTGGATTAAAGATAAGGA
>JAFACO010000071.1 GCA_023425485.1 Bacillota bacterium | reverse complement strand
GCATCTTTACAATTGGTATAACATCCGTACTGTTAATGTACTAAATCCCGAATATATTTCAACCGTTGACAGCGGAAATTTTCTGGGACACTTAATAGCCCTTAAAAACGGACTTTTAGAACAAATTGAAACGCCTATACTCTCCGAGAGTCTGCTTACTGAAATAAGGTATTCTATTAAACTCTGTGATAGCGATACCGATTTAAAAGATGATTACTCCACAATTGGTGAAATGGCAGAAGATCTTGCCAAAATAAGAAATCACTTAATTAATAAAGAGCAACTCCCAATTGAAAATTCAGCTTGGATTAGAGAACTATTTCGTAATATGGAATTAATTATAAATGAAGCAGACTATTTTAAACTAAAAGCAATTCGTTCTTCCGATAAACCATCTTTAAAATTGCTGGCTTTCAATGGTAATAAAGAAGCAAAAACCATGATAGAAAGAATAGAAAGGCTTAGTTATACCGTAGATGCTCTTCTGGAAAACGTAGATTTCAACTTTTTATACAATGACAAACGTATGCTGTTTCACATAGGGTATCATGTCTCATCCGGAACATTAGATAAGGGTTGCTATGATTTGATGGCTTCTGAATCTTCTCTTACAAGCTTTGTTGCAGTAGCCAAAGGCGCTGTTCCATTAAAACACTGGTATAAACTGGGAAGACCGCTTACTATGGTCAAAGGGTTACCGTGCTTTGTTTCCTGGAGCGGTACCATGTTTGAATATCTCATGCCAAGCCTTGTTATGAAGGAGTATGAGGATTCTGTTTTCGCACAGACCTCCAAAGCGGCGGTATTAAAGCAAATAAAGTATGCAAAACGTATGGACATCCCCTGGGGTATTTCTGAATCCCAATATTATCGTTTTGACTTGGATTCCAATTATCAATATAAAGCTTTTGGTGTTCCACAGCTTCGACTACAGCCTGCCCTTAAGAATTCTTTAGTTGTAGCTCCTTATGCTACTCTTCTAGCATTGGATTATGCAACAGAGGATTGTTTTTCAAACCTTAAGAGGATGACCAATCTAGGTGCCTTTGGTGTTTATGGTTATTATGAAGCAATTGATTTTAACAGTCCGGATTCGTTGACTATGGCACCTTATTGTATTGTTAAATCCTACATGGCACATCATCAAGGTATGAACCTCGTAGCAATTAATAATTTTCTAAATGAGGGTATCATGAGAAAAAGATTTCATGCAGAGGCAGCTGTTAAGGCAACAGAGGTATTGCTTGAGGAGAAACGTCAATCTCACTTTATCTCAATTGCCAAAAAAGGATATACCATTAGATTAGAAAAAATGAACTTTAAGGAAGATGTCTTAAGCAACCGATATGTTAATAAAGTTGCCCCCAAAATCCCAGTTGCCAGCTATCTATCCAACAATAAATATGCCCTTATGATTACTTCAGATGGAGATGGTTTCAGTAGTTACAATGATATAATGCTTTATCGTTGGCGAGCCGACCTCTATGCCAACACTGGGAATTATATTTACGTAAAAGATCTTGGCTCCAATAAATATTGGAGTGCTACCTATAATCCCACTAAAACGGAACCTGATGAGTATCAAGCTGTATTTTCACCACACCAGGCAGAGTTCAAAAGAGTAGACGGCGAGATATCGTCTCATACAACAGTTAGCTTATCTCCTAGTCATAATTTAGAAATCCGTAAACTCACCCTTACCAATAATGGAAAGGAAGAAAAGCAAATAGAGATAACTAGCTACCTGGAGATAGTTGGTGATAGTTACCTTGCAGAATTAAGTCATCCTGCCTTTAATAAGCTATTCATAGAAAGCGAGTTTTTAGAGGATCATACCGTATTCTTATCCAGGAGACGTGGCGGCAAAGGTGGTGGTAACCCCTACGTTATGCACATGGTTAAGCCCCAGGTTAAATTAACGAAACATGTAGAGTACGAGAATGATAGACTTAAGTTTATTGGAAGAAACAACACCCTTCAAAACCCGGATGCAGTAGTACATAGCATCATACTTTCCAATAACACCGGATTTTGCAATGATCCAATTATGAGCTTGAGAGTAAATATTACCTTAGGCGTGGACGAAACTGCTTGTATCTCCTTTATTACTGGTGTATGCGACAGCAAAGAGGAAGCAATGAGAATCAGTGATGAACTGGGTGTTACTTATCGAATTGATGATATTCTTAAAAAGTTTAGATTGCAAAGTGAAATTGAGCTTAAATATCTTGATATTACCAGACCGCAGCTAAATGCCTTCCAAGATTTAATAAGTCCAATCTTTTATCCATCAAGCTATTACAGAGGTCCCGTTGAAAATATCAGAAGAAACTGGAAAAACCAAAGCTTCTTATGGAAATTTGGTGTATCCGGTGACAATCCAGTCCTACTTCTAAGAGTAAAGTCCATTGAAGATACAGGAATTATAAAGAATGTATTAAAGGCATATGAGTATTTCAGAATTAATCACCTTAAGGTGGATCTCATCATACTAAGCGAAGCAAAGCACGGATATATGCAGGAACTTACAGACCTGCTAAACGATATGACAAGTTCCCTTAAGATATATGATGCAAGCAGAGAAAAACCAAGTCTCTTCATACTTCATGCCTATCAGATGATACCAGCTGAGCTGGATTTGCTATTTACTGTTGCGAGAGTTGTTTTCTCCGAAAAGACAGGTATTAATTTTAGAAATGTTAAGGAAGCTTCAAAAGAAGTAAAATCTGAAGATTAGTTATAAGGAATTAGGTTATTAAAATATTACAAAATTGAATGAAGTTTTTGAATTTAGCAAATATTTACCTGCATTCGATGTTAAGCAGGTCAATGAAAGGTTGGTGAACATAATGAATTCTTTCAATATACTAAAAAATGATAACAATATAACACCCTCTCCGCCTCTTGCACCTGAGACTGAATATGAGTTTTTCAATGGTTTTGGTGGTTTTGTTGAAAAGGGAAAAGAATATGAAATACTTCTGGAGGGAAATAATAAGCCTCCAGCCCCCTGGATTAATGTAATAGCAAATAAAAACTTTGGGTTCTTCGTGTCTGAATCAGGAGCAGGATTTACCTGGGCGGGTAATAGCAGAGAAAATAAGATTACTCCCTGGTCAAATGACCCGGTGAGTGATAAAGCCTCGGAGGCAATTTACATAAAAGATGAGGTAACAGGAAAAGTTATGACACCCATGTCTCTAGGAAGAACAGACCGGGGAACATATCGTGTAAGACATGGTTTTGGCTATTCCATATTTCATCATGATGAGGAAAGCATTACGCAGGAACTAACTGTATTCACTCCACTGGAGGAACCATTAAAGCTGTGGGAGCTTAAGCTAACCAATAACTCTGACAGAGAAAGGTATTTGAGCCTTACCTACTACGTGGAGTGGGTGCTCGGTGCCTTAAGAGACCAGACAAATCCCTATATCTTATCTGATTATAATAATGAACATGAATATTTGAGCGCAAAAAGTATTTATAATTATAATTTTCATAAGCATAACGCTTTTATATTCTCCAGTGAGATGATAACCGGATATACCGGTGACAGACAAGAATTCTTTGGATTAAAGGGCGGAATCTTAAACCCACAAGGTCTGGATATAAAATTATCCAACCATACGGGTGTATGCTATGATGCCTGCGGAACCATACAAGTATCTATTGCCATCAAACCAGAGGAATGTAAGACAGTTATCTTTGGATTGGGACAAAGTGATGATTTTAAAGAAATCAGCAGGTTAAGACATAAATATAAGGATATATCAAACGTCAGCCTGGAGCTTAATCAAGTAAAGAATTACTGGGAACAGACCTTAGGTACGATACAGGTTCAGACCAGTGATCGAGCCATCGACATCATGATAAATGGCTGGCTTTTATACCAAACCATATCTTGCAGAATTAATGCAAGGGCAGCTTTTTATCAATGCGGCGGTGCCTACGGATATAGAGATCAGCTCCAGGATGCCCTCTCTCTTTTGTATACAGATCCAGCCGCTTTAAAAAGGCAAATTCTCATTGCTGCCAGCAGGCAATTTGAAGAAGGTGATGTACAGCATTGGTGGCATCCTCCTATGGGAATTGGAGTTCGAACGAGAATATCGGATGATCTGTTGTGGCTGCCATATACTACTGCTGCCTATATACGTTGTACCGGAGATTACTCCATTCTAAAAGAAAAGGTTCCTTACCTGAAAGGACCCTTGTTGGAAGAAAATCAACATGATGTAATGTTCACCCCTGAAGAATCAGATATGGTAGGAACTATATATGAGCATTGCAAGAAAACAATACTGTATACAAAACTCGGAATTCACGGTCTCCCTCTTATGGGCGGAGGTGATTGGAATGATGGCATGAATGAAGTCGGAATAAATGGAACCGGAGAAAGTGTATGGTTAGGATGGTTTTTCTTTACCGTACTTGGAGACTTTATACCTCTGTGTTATCAGGAGGAAGACTTGGAATTCGCAAAAGAACTTGAAAATAAAAGAGAAACCCTTAATATAAATATTGAGGAAAATACCTGGGACGGCGAATGGTATTTAAGAGCCTTTTATGACGACCAAACAAAGCTTGGCTCAAAAGAAAACGATGAATGTAGAATCGATTCCATTAGCCAGTCCTGGAGCGTGATATCAAAAGGTGCCAGAAAGGATCGAGCGTTGTCCGCTATGCGCTCTACCAATCGCTATTTAGTCAAGGAAGAGGAGGGAATATCCTTACTTCTTACCCCTCCCTTTGATAAAACCAACAAAAATCCAGGTTATATTAAGAATTACTATCCCGGTATTCGAGAAAATGGCGGTCAATATACTCATGCAGCAGTATGGCTTGCAATAGCAAATACTATGATTAAGGATTATAATACTGCTCATACACTTTTTACCATGCTTAATCCAATTCATATCACATCACATAGAAGGGATGCTCTTAAATATGAAAAGGAACCTTATGTTATGATAGCAGACATCTCCTTAGGTGCTCCCTATACTGGAAGAGGCGGGTGGAGTTGGTATACAGGCTCAGCAGGCTGGATGTATCAAGGGTTGGTAAACTGGTTTTTAGGAATCAGGAAAGAAGGCAGCTATTTAATTATTGATCCGGCAACACCAGCCAACTTTGGTGATTTTTCAATTCAATATAAATATGGAACTGCGCTATATGATATTAAAATTGAAAGCAGAAGCAAGGGTGTACTGACTACGGAAGAACTAAAGCTGGATGGAGAAAGGGTGGAGGGTAATCGAATAAAGCTAATGGATGATGGTAAAACACATTTAATTGTAGTATAACAGTAAGAGACAGTTGCAAAACAATGTTATTTGCAACTGTCTCTTAACGTTTATGCTGATTTCTTAAACATCAATAAAGAAGCTCTTTTATATTTCTATATTAATTAATTGAGTCTATAAGATGCCCAAGCTATTACTTTTCCAAGCCTTTGGATGCGTTTTCACCAGCAATTCTTCCCAGGCTTAAAGACATCTGTATGGAGGTACCGCTTGCGGGATATACCTTGTAGAAAAATTCTCCGTTGGCAACTTCACCGGCAGCATATAAGTTAGGTATAATATTACCACTGTTATCCAGTACATGTGCCTCTGTATCAATCTTTATACCTGTCATTGTACCAATAGATGCTGCTATAATCTTAACTCCATAGAATTTTGAGGTTTCAATTTTTGTTTGCTCGGGAAGAACTTTACCAAATAGGGTATCCTCACCATTGTCTACCATTTGGTTATATTCACCAACTGTATCCAGGAACGCTTCCTTATTAACGCCGCTTAGCTCTGCTAATTCTTCCAATGAATCAGCAACATAAGCCTCTCCTTTTTCAACAGCCTGGTCTAATAGTGGATTATATGTAGTAGCATCAAAGATTAAAAGTGCTCTTAAGTCTTCCTGCTTTAATAATGCCTCATGAATGATAGGGTAGTCAGAGGATTCATTAACGAATCTCTTTCCGTCTTTATTAACGAGAAGGTATGGGCTCCACATCAGTGAGCTGATTTCGGATTCCGCATTCAACTCTCCTTCCACACCTTTAAAACCAATAACGCTGCCATTGCCGACAATACCCGCATTAACCTTTTCAGCCATAACCAGACCGTCACCCGTATTACCTACCGCGACATAAGTAAACTCTCCTACCGCTTCTGCCGCATATTTCTGCATTAAATCCTCGCTTCGGTCAAATCCTCCTGTTGCAAGAATAACTGATTTTGCCTTAAAGGTAAGCTTCTTATCGTCTTTACCTATTGCTTTAACTCCTGTCACTTCACCCTTTTTATTTGTAATTAGTTCTATAGCACTTGTCTCTAAAAAGAATTTTACGTTCTTACTCTCTGCATATTTTTTCATGGGAGCTATAATTCCATTGCCACCTTCAGCCGCCATAACTGCTCTGGATACCGGACTGGTCCCTGCAGGGAATGGTCCATTAAATTGAACACCAATTGTATTAGTAAGCCAGTTAATGGTATCACCGGATTTTTCTGCTACTGTTCTTAGTAAGGCTTCATCCGCCTTCCCTTCTGCTCTTTCGCTCCAATAAGCCACCAGTTCATCTACAGAATCTTCTACCTGTGCCTGGTTATGTAGATCTGAACCTGTTCCATAGACAATACCTGCGGATAATATTGTACTTCCGCCTACCATAGGCATTTTTTCAATAACAGCAACTTTGGCCCCTGCCTCTGCGGCCTCAATCGCAGCCGCCATACCTGCAGCTCCTGCACCAATAACCACTACATCATAATTTTCACTTTTAGATGCACATCCGCTAAAGGATACAGCAATTAGTGTTACAATTAATAATATGCCAATAAACTTTTTATTTTTCTTATGTACCATAATGTCCTCCTGCTTCCACTTTTCCCTTGTTATACGGTTCCCCTTTTATATGTAGGTATTACTACATTGCTTCGTATACTAAATACTGGTTTTATTTTTCTGCGTTACTCAGCGCATTTTCTACTGCTGCAATAATTGCATTAGAACTCTCTGTCGCACCGCTTACTGTATCTACATCTGTGCTCTGCTTATCAATAATGTTCTTAGGAATCTGCTCTAGAGCTACGTCAGATAAACCTTCCGTTTCGTTCTGAGACAAAATATCAATCTTTGAGATTTCTCCCTTCTCAACGACTACCTTAACTTCTATTTCGCCATGTAACCCTTCTGCAGTACCTTCATACTCACCATCATTCCAATTGCTTTCGCTCTTCCCACAGCCATAAAACGTAATAAGCAATCCTGACAGCATTAAAATAACAAGAAATAATTTTTTATTCATTTTATTCCTTCCTTTTGATTAACTCTTTCCATATAATTTGTTAGTTTGAATATATTCACTGACCACGGTCAATGAATATGATACAACCTTGTTAATATTTTGTCAATAAAAATCAAAAAAATAATGTAAACAATCATTTTACATGTTTGTTTACATTATTTACATTTGTTTTTCTTATTTATTCCTCGCTGATCATATCCAAAAAGAATTTTGCCGCCTCACCGCCCTGTTCCACGATGGAGTATTTATTATAATCATAGCACCAGTCCATTATAATGCCGAAAAGAAAGCCTCGAAGATACTTATAAATAGTTTCTGTTGCCATATCCCTTCGAAACTCCCCACGTTTCTTTCCCCTGTCAATAATCTGATACATGGTATCCTCATGAAGATTAGCTGCTACCATTTCCTCGTTATATTCTTTACTAATAATTATAGTTAAAAATACCCTCGCAAAATCAACTCCTTGATTTTCTATTGAATGCATATATAAATCAATATATTCATTAAATTGCTCCCTTGCAGTCATTTCATCAGCCCATACTCTTCCATAAAACATATCCCGGTTAATATCTGCCAGAATCCTACTAACAATATCCTTTTTGGAGTCAAAATATGTGTAAAAGGTTCCCTTTGCCACATGACATTTAGAGCAAATCTCACTAACTGTAACATTGTTGTACCCATGATTAATAATTAATTGCTTTGATGTCTCAAGAAGCTTCTTTTGAGTTTCCATTGCTCTAAGTACTCTTTTATTATTCTGCTCCATTGTTTCCTGTGTGGCATTATCTACTGGAACCGTAACTGTTTCATTTTTGCCAGGTGAGATAAAGGTACCACTTCCTGCTATGGCATAAATCAAGCCTTTTTGTTCACATAACCTATAAGTACGAGTGATTGTAGTAAAATTAATACCCAAATAATCTGCCAGCTCTCTCTGTGGCGGAAGCTTTGTTCCTGAAGGCAGAATACCTTTAGCAATATCCTGCTCCATTAATGCTGCAAGTGATGAATAAATCGGTCGTTTCAAGGAGGACTTATCTGGTTTCCAGGATATAGGGTTATTAATAGGTGAATCAATCGTCATACAATTTCTCCATACAATTTATTTTGAATAAAATTTTATCATGAATTGTATGTATATTCAACGTTTAAATTGGAGATATATCAAAGTCGTAAATTATTACTTAAATTACTGCTTATGTAAACATTCCAACCTCCTAAATGCTTCTTACCTTTTTCCTATAATTGAAAAACATTAAAAAACTTGTTATAATCACCCATAGAAGCCTATTAGTCACAAACTATTCCAAGGTAAGTAAATTAGGAGAATATATGTATCGAGTACTAATTATTGAAGATGATATGGGAATTGCAGAGGCGATAAAAGAACAAGCTATAAAGTGGAACATTGAAGCAAAATGTATTCAAAACTTTCGTAATGTATTAAGCGAATTCGCTGAAAGTGATCCACATTTAGTCTTGCTTGATATCTCACTCCCTTTTTATAATGGTTATTATTGGTGTACAGAAATACGTAAAATATCAAAGGTGCCGATTATATTCATTTCTTCCGCCTCGGATAACATGAATATTGTTATGGCTATGAACATGGGTGCAGATGATTTTATTGCAAAACCCTTTGATCAAAGTGTTCTTATCGCTAAAATACAGGCTTTATTACGCCGTACTTATGATTTTGCATCCGTTGTACCAGTGATAGAGCATCGTGGTGCTCTTCTGCATACAGGAGATAATACTTTAACATATCAAAACGAAAAAATACCCCTAACTAAGAATGAATACCGCATTCTACTAAGCCTTATGGAGAACAAAGGAAAGGTTGTTAGTCGTGAACGACTTATGGAACAACTGTGGGAAACGGATAGCTTTGTGGATGAAAATACGTTAACGGTGAATGTGGGAAGATTACGAAAAAAGCTAGATTCTGCGGGACTTAATGAATTAATAACAACTAAATTTGGTGTTGGTTATATTATAGATAACTAATTAGAAAGGACATAGGAATGGGATTCTTTTTAACCTATTTAAAACATAAGAGAAAAGTTATCATTGTCTATGTTATATCTGCAATCATTTTTGCTACCTCCTTTTTCTTATATCACCTGCCCCTTAAAGCTGTAATTTATCCAACTACTCTTTGTATTCTATTAGCTCTGGTATACTTTTTACATGATTATTATAGAAGCCGCCTGGTTTATTTTCAATTGCACGAAATTAAAGAGTTGTCGGATGTAGCAAGGAACTTACTACCTCAGGCGAAGAGTTTAGAGGATGAGAATTATCAACGGATTATTCATTTACTATGGGAAGAGAAGAAACATTTTGAGGATAATATGAACCTTCGCTATTTTGATATGGTAGAATATTATACCGTTTGGGCTCATCAGATAAAAACACCCATTGCCTCCATAAAACTTTGGCTGCAAAATGAGGATAGCAGCTTGTCTCGAAAAATATCTCTAGATTTGACTCGAATTGAACAATATGTGGACATGGTGCTCATGTTTCTTAGATTGGGGTCCGATACGACTGATTATATCTTTCGTGAATATGACTTAGATCAGATAGTGAAAGAAGCAATCAAAAAATTCGCTGGCGAATTCATTAATCGAAAAATCCAGCTTATTTATGAACCCGTAAATACAGCGGTTATAACTGATGAAAAATGGTTATCTTTTGTAGTAGAACAATTACTATCAAATGCCTTAAAGTATACTCAAACGGGTAGTATTACAATATTTATGAAGGAACCAAAACTTCTCTGTATTCAAGATACTGGTATAGGAATCTCTCCAGAAGATATCCCCCGTGTGTTTGATAAGGGATATACAGGATTTAATGGTCGCAGTGATAAGAAAGCAAGTGGAATTGGATTATATCTTTGTAAACGAGTATGTACAAACCTCGGCCATAGAATTCACATTGATTCTGTTTTAGATAAAGGAACCCTAGTACAGATTGATTTATCTCATAATAAAATTGAGTATGAATAAAAATTCTTACAAAAATGTAAGAAATGAGGGGGAATTGTAAGCCGATTCGATGGCATTGCAATTCTCTCTTTTGTTACAATACCTATAGAAATGAGCGAAAAGCATTTTTCATTCAGTAAAGCTGGAGCATGCTTTTCGCTCAATATTAGAGCTGCCTGAGGGCAGCATGGAGGTTATTATGAGTATATTAGAAGTTAATGGGCTAAAAAAAGTATATACGACCCGCTTTGGAGGAAATAAGGTTGAGGCTTTAAAAAATGTTACCTTTAGTGTTGAGCAGGGTGAATATGTAGCTATCATGGGTGAATCAGGATCAGGCAAGACGACTTTACTTAATATCTTAGCTGCGCTGGACAAACCAACTGCTGGTATTGTTAACTTGGATGGAAAAGACTTAACCAAAATAAAGGAGTCTCTGGTATCCGCATTTCGTAGAGATAATTTAGGCTTCGTATTTCAAGACTTTAATCTTTTAGATACCTTTTCCTTAGAAGATAATATCTATTTACCCTTGGTATTGGCTAATAAAAACTATGAGGAAATGCATAAACGTTTGCTTCCCATTGCAGAGCAATTAGGAATTACAAGTTTACTTAAAAAATATCCCTACGAAGTATCTGGTGGACAAAAACAAAGAGTGGCGGTAGCACGTGCTTTAATTACTAATCCAAAGCTGATATTAGCCGATGAGCCAACTGGAGCCCTTGATTCTAAATCAACCGATGAATTATTACGCTTATTCAGCTTGATTAATAAAAATGGTCAAACTATCCTTATGGTAACTCATTCCGTTAAAGCCGCAAGCCATGCTAATCGTGTATTGTTTATAAAGGACGGAGAAGTATTTCACCAAATCTATCGTGGTAATTCAAATAATGAACAAATGTATCAAAAAATTACAGATACATTAACCATACTTATGACAGGTGGTGAAAGATAATGAAGTTTGCTTTTTATCCCAAATTAGCCTATCTAGGTGTTTGTAAAAATAAGAAACTCTATTTCCCTTACATCTTAACCTGCGTGGGAATGGTTATGATGTTCTATATTATTTCTTTTCTTTCTTATACTCCAATTCTTAATCAGATGAGGGGAGGTTCAGATCTCAAGTTAATAATGAGATTTGGTAGTATGGTTATTGGTATTTTTGCTGTTATATTTCTATTTTACACCAATTCCTTTCTGTTACGGGGACGTAAGAAAGAATTTGGTTTATATAACATACTTGGTATGGGTAAGTTTAATATTGGCCGTATTCTTTTATGGGAAACTATTATGATTGGTGTATTTTCCCTGATCATAGGTTTAATTATGGGTATTATTTTATCAAAATTTGCGGAACTAGGACTTGTAAATATAATCTATGGGGATATCAGTTATGATTTTCATGTATCAAAAGCTGCTATAACACAGAGTATTATTTTATTTAGCGTTATATTTATCATTATACTAATAAATGGATTACGTCAGGTACACTTTGCTAATCCTGTAGCACTGCTTCATAGCGAAAATGTTGGCGAAAAACCGCCGAAAGCAAATTGGATTTTTGGAGTATTAGGTTTTATATTATTAGGAGGTGCTTATTATATTGCGGTTACTATTGAATCGCCATTATCTGCCCTGATATGGTTCTTTGTAGCAGTCGTTATGGTGATCCTAGGTACTTATTTAATTTTTATTTCTGGTTCCGTACTATTTTGCCGTATTCTTCAGAAAAATAAAGGATATTATTATAACCCCAACCATTTCGTATCCTTATCTTCCATGGTTTATCGTATGAAGAGAAATGGTGCCGGTTTAGCCTCCATCTGTATTCTTGGTACTATGGTACTTGTAATGATTACAGGTTCTGCATGTCTGTACTTTGGTGCTGAAGATAGTCTTCATAAACGTTATCCTCGGGATATAGCAGCGGATATTACAGTTAATTCTATTGAGGATTTAAGCTATGACAAGATAGATCCCCTTCGCGGGAAACTAGAGAAACTTATCAATGATAATCATGTAAATCCCATTGATGTATTAGATTATAGAACAGCAAGTATTACAGGTTCCATTATGGACGGAATTTTAGATGTGGAAGTAGATTCTAATGAGTTTAATACAGAGAATTTCGATGATTTACGGCAAATATATTTTGTACCATTAGAAGATTATAACCGAGTTATGGGGGAAAACCAGGTATTAGAAGCAGACCAGATTCTCCTTGGTACGGTAAGAACGGAATATAATTACAATACCTTTACACTAAAGGGTAGTACAGCCTTTACAATTGCTGAAAAAATAGAAGAATTTGCAGGGAGTGGTGATATGGCCATGGATGTGATACCCTCTATTATTGTTGTACTGCCTGATCTGGAACATAATCTAAGTAATATTCTTGATAAGAAAGACGATTACGACAATAACAGGTTAAGGCTTCACTGGTATTATAGTTTTAATACAGAAGAATCAGCTGAGAAAGAAATGGATTTTAAAACGCAGATAAGTGAACTATTCCGTAATATAGCTATAGCAGAGAATGAGGAAAGTTCTATATATTCCAGTTATGTGGAAAGTCTTGAAGAAAATCGTAGTGATTTCTACAGTACCTATGGAGGACTTTTCTTTATCGGAATTATGCTTAGTACCGTATTTATATTTGCCACAGTATTGATTATCTATTATAAGCAGATTTCAGAAGGCTTCGAGGATCAATCCAGATTTGATATCATGCAAAAAGTTGGTATGTCAAAGAAGGATATAAGAAAAAATATTAATTCTCAAATGTTAACTGTATTCTTTATGCCACTAGCAGCAGCGGTTATGCACCTTTCCTTTGCCTTCCCAATGATTCGCAGATTATTAATGCTGTTTAACCTTAGAAATCTCCCACTATTATTAACAACTGCTGGAATTAGTGTCGTTATATTTGCAGTCTTTTATTCTTTAGTATATCGTATTACTTCCAATGCTTACTATTCCATTGTAAGCGGAGCAAAATAGAGTAAAAGCATTATAGGAAATAATATATTATGCCAAGAGTATAAGTTGTATAGTGTTATAAAAGCAAAATGTAGGGGTGTGGATATAATAAATCTCACACCCCTACATTTTGTACATTATCAGTGTAGCCTTGATCATACAAGGTACTGAAATAATTTTAACTTACTTCTCAAACTGCTTTCCAGTATGATCTACCGCATATTTTCCAGTATAGATTAACTCTGATACTGGTACTATTTCGTAACCCATATCCTGTAATCCTACAATCAACAGCTCCAGAGTTTCCGCTGTATACTTCGTACCACTGTGTAATAAGATAATTGACCCATTTTCTAAATCCTTATTCTTTAATACTTTATTAAGAATGCTATCAATGCCATAATCCTTCCAATCCAAGCTGTCTATACTCCACTGAATCGTATGATACCCGCATTCCCTTGCTGTTTCCATCACTGTATTGTTATAGTCACCATAAGGTGCTCGAAATAGATTCATTTGGATACCTGTAAGATTATTAACTTTATCATGAACTTGCATTATTTCACTCGCACATTCTTTTGACGATAGCTTAGTCATCTGTTCATGATTTTCACTGTGGTTACCCAAGTCATGACCTGCTTTGGCTATTGCTTTCACTGCCTTTGGGTATTGACTCACCCATTCGCCAGTCATAAAGAAAGTAGCCTTAATCTTATATTTTTCTAAGGTGTCTAAAATCTTATTAATATCGTCATCTCCCCAAGCTGCATCAAAACTTAACGATACTTTTTGATCAATTGTATTTACACAATAAATGGGAAGATCACTACGACCACTTATTTTTGAAACCGTTACCGCTCCTGGAATAACCTTTATGCCAAATCCAACAATTGCAATAATACTTAGAACAATAATTCCTATTTTTACGAATAAAGTTCCACTGGATAATTTTAATTCTTCTTCTCTAGGCTCAGGGTTAATTTCCAGCTTATCTTTCCATCCCATAGCGTCACCACATCATTATATTGTCTTGCTATAGTATATTATGAACAGCTCGTTCCTTATACTAAACATTCAATTAATGTTAGTAATCTGCCATTCTCAATTATTTGACCTCTTAATATCATAAAAACAGGATATTTAATCAATATTATTAAATATCGATGTAAATACCCCGTTTACTTTCCCTCATTTTTAATTCTCACTCATTATGGAAGCCATGATTTCCTGGCCAGTTGGTGTAGCACCTAGGCCGCCTTCACCGGTTTCACGTAAAGTTCTTGGTAAGGATTCTCCAATATCTCTCATTGCATCAATTACTTCATCCACCGGTATTCTACTACAAATTCCTGCTACCGCCATATCTGCGCAGGCAATTGCATTTACCGCACCAACTACATTCCGTTTAACACAAGGGACTTCTACTAACCCGCCCACTGTATCACATACTAATCCTAATAGGTTTTTTAATGACATAGCAGCTGCATGACCAATACTTTCCGAATCTCCTCCATTTAGATAGGCAAGCGCTCCTGCTGCCATTGCGCTTGCTGAACCAATTTCAGCCTGACAGCCACCTGCTGCTCCTGATATAAATGCTCTTGCTGCAATCACTTCCCCAACACCAGAAGCAACATACATGGCTTCTACCATTCGCTCAAGGGGTATCTGATTCTTTTCTTCATAAGTAAGTAGTACTGCTGGCAGCACTCCACATGCTCCAGCTGTTGGTGCTGCAACTATTTTTTTCATACACGCATTGGATTCACCCATCTTTAAAGCCTTAGCTATCACGTCTCCTAAAAATGGTCCTCCAATTACTTTATTCTCTCGAACTGCCTGATTCATCTTTTCTCCATCGCCGCCAACTAAACCACTAGAAGATTTCAGATTCTTATCATAGGCTTTGTCCGAGGACTTCATTGTCAAATATAGCTGTTTCATTTGCTGAAAGGACTCTTGTGCAGTAACCATCCTTTCTTCCATATCGTCAGCCAGAACCGTTTCCCAGAAAGACTTATTTGTTGCATTGCCTTGATTAATTATTTCCTCTATTGATCGAAAACTCATTTTTACCTCCACTTTTAAGCAGATATTATACCTTACAAAATTCTGTGTCAAAGATGCACTTATAAGCTTATCTTTCAGACAGCAGTCTAATTACTTGGTTAACTCCACAATACTTAGATATGTAACCTTTGTAATTCCCTTCGCCTCTTTCAGTTCAACCAATGCTTCCTTCGGTACTTCTTGATCACATTCAATTATCATAACAGCATGTCCACCTCGTTTATCACGATTAATACGCATTGTCCCAATATTTACTTCTCTCATTCCAAGGATAGAGGTCACTTGAGAAACTAACCCCGGTTGATCTACATTATGGACAATTAAGGTAGGATAGCTAGCACTTATATCAGCCTCAACACCGTCTATTTGATTTATTAAAATTTGTCCTCCACCAATGGAAGAAGCGAGAATATCTACAGTTCCTCCATCCCTGCCCTGCAATTTCATTAATACGGAGTTTGGATGCGCATTGCGAAGCTCAAT
>JAFACO010000050.1 GCA_023425485.1 Bacillota bacterium | reverse complement strand
GGGAAAAGGTCTCTTCCTGATCAATAAATTCTCTTGTATATCGTTGTGGACGAACCACTACAAATGCTACGTCCTTTCCATACATTACCCCGAGACCACCCCAGGAAGCTGTCATAGTGTTTACTTTTTCATGATTTCCGGCTGTTATCAACATCCATTCCTTACCGATTGCTTGGAAGGGATTTTTTCTTATCAAGCTAGGAATCACTTCTTTAAATTGGTTCATATTTATATCCAATCCTTTCGTCAAAATATTTATTCATAAAACAAATAATATATGCATTATACGATAGTATCTCCAAACGTGCAACTTCCGATAAGAATTTCACCAAGTATTTCTTTTGGCATATACTGACTATAGAGTTTGCATCACCGGAGGAATGAATGAAATGACAATTCATATCGTAAAGGCGGGAGATACGATGAGCTCCATTGCAGCACAATATGGAGTTTCAGCAGAACGAATTATTTTAGAAAATGAGTTGCCTAATCCAGATAATCTTGTGGTTGGTCAAAGTATTGGAATTCGGGTGCCAGATACCACACATACGGTGGTAGAAGGGGATACCTTATTTTCAATAGCGCAACGGTACGACTTTAACGCCAACCAAATTCTTCAGAATAATCCACAGGTAGCAGCGAGAGAAAACTTAAGCCCTGGAGAAGTACTTGTAATTACTTATGAAGGGGAAGAAGTGTTAGATTCTGTTGAATTTAATGGATATGCTTACCCATTTATCGATCGTGCAGTACTTAGGAAAACGCTTCCATTTCTAACTTACCTTTCTATTTTTACTTATGGTTTTACTCCTGCTGGTGAGCTTGTAACAATTGATGATTCAGAATTAATCGCAATTGCAAAAGAATTTGGAGTTGGTCCGATCATGATGCTGGCACCCATGAATGAACAGCAAGCGTTTGACAGCCAGATAGCACATCAGATGTTTCTGAATCCACAAGGGCAGGAAGCGTTAATTAATAATATTGTAGAGACAATGATAGCGAAGGGATATATTGGCCTGGACATTGACTTTGAGTTTGTATTGCCAGAGGATAAAGCAGCGTTTCTATCTTTTATTACAGCTGTAAACACCAGATTGGATGCGGAAGGTTTTATTACGCTCGTTGCACTTGCTCCGAAGACTTCTGGTACAATGACCGGTTTACTTTATGAAGCGCATGATTATCCGACCATTGGTGCAGTAGCTGATATTGTACTTTTGATGACTTATGAATGGGGTTATACCTATTCAAGTCCAATGCCAACAGCCCCGATCAATAACATGCGTCGTGTTCTGCAATACGGTACCTCTGTCATTGATCCTGATAAGGCTCTGATGGGGGTAGCTAACTATGCCTATGACTGGCCGCTGCCCTATGTGAAAGGAACGACCAGAGCACAATCTATGAGTAACCAAGAAGCAATCAGACGGGCTGCACAGTATAATGCAGTAATATTGTTCGACGAGCTAACCCAGTCTCCGCATTACTTCTACACCAATGAAGAAGGTATTCAGCATGAGGTTTGGTTTGATGATGTAAGAAGTATGAATGCGAAACTACGATTAATACCTGAGTTTGGGTTACGTGGTGGTGGTGTTTGGCAAATTATGAATTTCTTCCCCGGTCTCTGGATGGTAGCAGATAATATTTTTACAATTGAAAAGGTATAAATGAGATACTCCATCCTTTTTGTTTACAAACTATAGGTCAAAGCTTATAATTAATTAATGAGTAAGTCATTCTATAACATAAGAGATGGAGTACCTATATGTCAGATAAGTTAATAAAGGAAATAGTAAGTTGGGTAATTGTAGTTGTTCTAGCTTTTGGTTTAGCACAGTTTATTACAAAGGTCATCGTTTTGAAAGTTGAGATCCCATCCGGTTCTATGGAAAACACAATTCTTATTGGTGACAAGGTTGTAGCATCAAGACAGGCATATTTATTTCAAGATCCAAAGAGGGGGGATATAGTCGTGTTCCCTTATCCAGATGATGAAAGTATTGATTATATTAAAAGAATTATTGGCTTACCTGGAGAGACAATCGAAGGGAAAGATGGATTGGTATATATTAATGGTGAGCCACTGCAAGAGCCCTATGTCATGGAAGAGTTAGCAAACGATTTTGGACCTTTTAATATCCCAGAGGATGGTTATTTTATGATGGGAGATAATAGAGGTGCTTCTGAAGATGCCAGATATTGGACTAATAAATTCGTAGAGCGTGATAAGATTAGAGGAAAGGCATTGTTTAAATACCCTGATTTTTCATGGTTTCGAAAAATAAAATATACTGATTAAATGATTTTTAAGTTATATATCATATAGTAGATTTTCAACAGGTAAAATATGCTTCGCTTGGACAGTAAAACTGTTTATTCCAAGCGGAGCATATTTTATGGGGGGAAAAACCGAAAATCAGTTAATAATTAAATTAAATTAAGCTTCTTTGCTTAGATATTCCTCATTAAGCTTAAGAACCTGGGACATTGCATCTAAACCAGGTGCTCCAATGGTGTTTCTACGGCTCACACAGGAGGAAAGACTGATTGCATCATAAATATCCTTTTCAAAGATTGGGCTTATATTTTGATATTGCTCCAGTGACAGGTCACTTAGGGAAAGGCTTTCTGATATGCAGAAAAGTACCAATTGTCCGATGATGGAATGTGCATCACGAAAGGGAACACCTTTATTAACTAAGTAGTCTGCGGCATCGGTGGCATTAGTAAATCCGCCCATTGCGCTTTCTGCCATATTCTCTTTATGGAACTTCATAGTAGCTATCATACCAGTAAATAAGGCAAGACAGCCTTTTACAGTATCAATTGCATCAAAAGTAAATTCTTTATCCTCCTGCATATCTTTGTTATAAGCAAGGGGGAGACCTTTCATTACTGTTAATAAAGACACCAAAGATCCGTAGACACGTCCCGTTTTACCTCTAACCAACTCAGCAATATCAGGATTTTTCTTTTGTGGCATAATGCTGGAACCGGTGGAATAAGCATCATCCAGTTCCACAAAGCGGTATTCATTGCTGTTCCAAAGAATGATTTCTTCACTAAAACGGCTTAAATGCATCATTATTGTTGAAAGAGCACTAAGTAATTCGATTAGATAGTCACGATCTGATACGCTATCCATACTATTAAGAGT
>JAFACO010000519.1 GCA_023425485.1 Bacillota bacterium | reverse complement strand
ATATCCTACAGCATCGCTGCAATTTTATTCTATCAATCATTGTGTATAATATCTTTTTCATTCCCACTTAATTCAAAAGCTAATTATCCGAATTTATTATACCTTTAAAAAAAACGTTATGCAAGATAAAGTTCCAGTTCAGTAAATATATGGCTTTCCTGCATTTATAAGCAATACTAGATTATACAAAAAGAACCCATTTCCATGTTGCTGTAAACAATCAACAATGGAAACAGGCAGCTTTCATATAATCAAATATTTTATTTTCCTTTAATACTTTTACCAGGTACATATTCTTCATTAAGATAATCTTTCATATCAGTAGAATTGATTCGCTCAACTACATATTCCTCCCCATTCCTACGGGTTACGATTCTACCATTTTGAAGCATGATGTCCTTATATTCCTGTGGAGAAGTCTCCTTTGCCTGTGCTGCACTAAGCCTTTTGCTATGGTCAAAGGTTTCAGGTGCTGCGTAAATTCTTTCAAGGGGTTTCACTGTGTACAGCATCTGGTTTCTCCTCCTTTTTTGCATCAATCATTTCATTTATTTTAGCTAGAGCTTCTTTTATTCCACCAACCTCATCAATGATTCCTTTTTTAACTGTCTCCTCACCAACTAAAATGGAACCAACATCCTTTGCTAATTGACTGGTATCCAGCATTAAGTTACGAAAACTGTTATAATCGATTTTAGAGTGAGTCACTACGAACTTTATAATTCTGTCCTGTATCTTTTCAAAATACTCAAAGGTCTGTGTTACACCGATTACTGTACCATTCATTCTTACTGGGTGAATAATCATTGTGGCTGTTGGTACGATATAACTATAATCTGCTGAAACGGCTAACGGAACACCAATAGAATGGGAACCTCCCAGAACTAGCGTAACAGTCGGTTTGCTAAGGGAAGCAATCATTTCTGCAATTGCCAGTCCTGCCTCAACATCTCCCCCTACCGTATTAATTAAAATAAGCAGGCCGTCAATATCCGTACTGTCTTCGATTGCAGCTAACTGTGGTAAAACATGCTCATATTTCGTGGTTTTATTATGCTGTGGAAGGCATTCATGCCCCTCTATCTCACCTATAATGGATAATAGATGTATTTTATGTTCTCTTTTTCCATTTTCCAGTAAGGTCTGACCATATTCACTAATTTTTTGATCCTTTAAATCCTCATTTTCCTTGGCTACTTTTTCATTTTCTTGATTTTCCTGCGATCTCTTTTCCTTATCGCCTCTACCGTTATCATCCTGTGTTCTGTCATTTTGAACAATTTCGTCTTTCAGGTTTTCTTTTTGCATGAACTAACCTCGTCTTTCCAACAAAATAAAAACGAAGAATTACAGTTACTTATTATTTCATCCAAACCAAATGCAATTCCTCCAAGTTATTATGTGATAAAGACTGTATTTTATACTGATGTTATGTAACATCAATTCCAATACGAATTCATATTTTTTTCTTCCAATTCTTTAATAAAATTTCGTTTTAACCATAAAAAATACTCTAATTCCTTTAGTATCTGAAGTAAAGTTGCACGGTATTCAAACTCTTCTCTCGTCACAGGCAGTTCTTCTTTACGAAAATGCTCCTTAAGTTCTTCCAGTTCCTTTAATAATCCTATTGCATTATTTCGCTCATGAAAAGAGGATGCGATACTTTCAATAAACTCTGCCACTGGAAAGGTTTGCCTTAATGCTACCGGTATACCCTCAATATTACACATAATGTCCTTTAAAACATTAACCTGAAGCTTACGCATCTCTAGATAGGAAAGTAGATATCTAGTATCCGTTAAAATCGTATTGCCAGCTTCTTCATATGCACTCTTTAACAACCGATTCAGCTTCTTTTCTATTGGCAAAAAATCAAAATACTGGTAGTTGATAGTATCTACATTCTCCTGTGCTATTTCCACACCTGGGTGATAAAATTCTTTCTTCTTAAGCATTTGCGCTAACCCCTGCAATGCTTCCTTGATATCTTCCTCCAGGAGAAGCTGCTCTTGTTTAATCTTCTTCTTGTTACTCACCATAAATAGATTTAATCCAATGCCGATGGTCATACCAATGGCAAGTATGCATATCTCATTGATAATTAACTCAAACTCCATATTCTGTTCTATTAAAAAATGAGTCATTAAGACGGCATTCATGGCAATTCCATCCTGTAATTTAAATAGAATACAAAGAGCCACAAAAAGAAATACAAAGCCTCCAAATGCAACGGGTGTATAACCGAAGGCAGTAAAGGAAAGATATGCAACGATTACTGCTAAGACGAAAGCTTGAAATCTTTTTAATGCTATTTTTAAGGTATCCTTTTTTGTATTCTGTATCGTCAATAAGGTTATAATTCCTGCCGATGGACTGTACAACAACCCAAGGCTCTCAGATATGAGAATTGCGATTGCCGATCCAATTCCAGTTTTAAATAAAAATAATAGATTTACTTTTCGTAACTGTTTGATTGTCATCACTATATCCCTTCTTTCTTTGTTATAGTATGCCAAAGGTTTTACCCAAATGCAAGGGTTGATAGATCGGACCATAAAAAAGAGATCCTGTTAGGGTTTATTGACTTTGCAGTAATGCAATAACTCCTAACAAGCTCTCCTTAATTCAATGCAACTCAATTATAAATTCATTGAAATAATTTAGTTTCTATATACTTTATCTATCTGTGTTATATTTATTGGAATAAGAGGGTTCCCCTTGCTCCCATCCAAATACAGCTCTTGCACTTTCTGCTTGTGGGTCATGCTTCACTTTTTTAGAGTGAAATGCCCCATCTTCTTTCTTATTATTCTTAGTACTTTTCATTTTATTGCTCTCTGACATAATCTCTCCTATCCGTCTAACTAGACTAAGCATACTATAATTATGAAACCTCCTGGATTATAAATTTCAATACTAGTATGCCAAAAATATGTCTAATAATTCCTTTATTAATAGTTTTTATTCACCGATAGGATTTAACACAAATTCTAATATTCTTATAATAGTTGATAGAATAACCCCTGTTTTGTACTGTACCATATCAACATACCATGACCGCTTTTAGGTATATGAACATTCAAATTCCATTCCGGATATTGTTTTATCAATTGAATACGATCCCCTGTCATAAAAGCTACAAAGGAAATGTAATTCTCCTTTGTCATGGGGTGATTGCTTGTTATAAACCAATCCGTTTTCATATCCTGAACATCTAGCTTATCACTTTCCTCTACTTTTTTCAAAACCTGGGCTGTAAGTTTTTTTCCACAGCAGGAAACCTCGGCAGCTCCCGTACATAGAGAAATATTGTTACAGGAGGGACAAACAAAAAACTGTGTATTCTTCATATTACCTACTACAGAATCACTAGCAGTAACATCACCTGTCAATAGATTATAGATATCTACACCAAGCAGGTTCGAAAGCTCTGGAATAATTGAAATATCAGGCAGCCCTAAGCCACGTTCCCATTTTGATATTGTTTTATTGCTTACATTTAATTGATCTGCCAGCTGCTTTTGTGTCAGTCCTTTTTCCTGTCGTAATGTTAGAATGATTTTTCCAACCTTATTATTTTGCATTATTTTAACCTCCATTAAACTATTGAGGCAATATCTCAGACTCCGGTCTCCAATAGCGTGACCCATCTAACTCTCGTAGTAATAACCCATTATCTACTAGTTCGCGCCTTAATATGAAATAGTCTCCAAAGGTATGCCAACTTTCACAAATAGTGTTTACCTCTTTTTCGGTATAATTTCGTCCAATCTCAAATTTTTCTGCTAGATAGGAAAGTGTTGCTAACCTTTTTTTACTTTTTTGCGATAGTTGAGTAATTTTCCCTTCCGTATCGAGAAAGCTGCTGATATCTATTGTCTGTTGCATTATTACCATCTCCTTCAACTAATCCTTTTACTTCTCATTCCACAGTTCCAATAAGGTGTTTATTTCTTCTGAAAATTCCTGTTCTGTTTGTGTTTCCTTTTGCTGTAGTTCTTCCAGAATCTCGAAGGAAAAAGCAGCTGCACCAAATTGATTCCATTCCTGGAACATTGATTTATCCGGACAAGTATTGGAGGATACAGAGAATAAAAATCTATTTTTTATACCCTGTAAATCTGTTGATGCTCGAACCCAATTGCTTGAATTATTATTACAGCTTATGCGATAAATACCACCAATTCGCAATCTATTTTTATAGGCATCTTTCAGAGCCTTCCTTGTGTTTCTCTCCATTATTTCACCATCCATTTTCATTATACAAATTGTCAATGACAATATTTGCTTTGACATTAAGGTTCTATTAGATTAATGAAATAATTGTAGCTCTTAATCAATGACATTGCAATCTACCCTCCGTAGAGTTGCTAAATAGTTTCTATGCTATTATAACGAAATATAATCTTCCAACACATAACAAAACGCCACTTATTATTGTGGCGTTTTATTATTAATTTTTGATTATCCTACTTTGGCGATACCCCATTTGCCCTTTATCCTGTACTTTAAAATGTCTGGTGCCATACCCGATACATTGGTACCTTCAAATTTCCAGGTTTTCTTTCCTATTTGATTTCCCTTAGTATCTATTAGCTTGTAAACACCTTTATTTCCTACAACTGCAACACCTGACTCTGTAAAATAATTTGCATCCTCATATCCAGTTTTAATTACAGTTTTGCCCGTTTTATCTATATAGGTATACTTTCCATTACTTCCAGCAACACAAGCATATCCATTTCTAAAAATAACAGGATAATCAACATATTTAAAGGCTATAACCGTATTACCTTTTTCGTCTATTACGCCCCATTTACCATTCTTTTGTACTGTTGCCAAGCCATCATCAAATACAATATAGGAAGCATTACTGTCATGTACAATAAAGTCGTCAAACTGTGCCTTTATCACTGTTTTTCCGGTTTTATCTATAAATCCCCATTTACCATCAATTTCTACAGGTGCTAAATTATTGTTAAAGGGACGTGCTTGCTCAAATTCATATGGGATTACTTTTTTATAATTTTTATCCACATACCCCCACAAATAATCGCCATCCACAAAGCTGCCTACACACATTAAATCCTGTGTATACCAATAATATGCTGCTTCAGCAGCAATCCATTTGGTGCTTCCATCCGTCTTAACTAATGCAACTTTGCCATCTTCTGGTCTGGTATCAGTAATTGTAATCCCCTGTGAGAAATTATAATACAGTCCAGATATTTTATTTTTACCAGATTGCTTTTTATTTACTTTTGAAGTGGTTAAGGCTATATTACCTTTTTTATCGATATAATAACCTCCAAGGTCAGAAATATACTCAAAATCTTCTTCAGAATCTTCATTTACTACTTTGATTAAAGCTAACCCATCATGAAAGTCACCAACAGAGACTATATATTCATTCTTACCCGCATATTTTTTATTCGAAAGGTCAATTACTACTTTGCCCTTTTCATTCAAGTATTTATAGGTATCACCTTCTTTTACCCATACCAGACCTTCGGAATAATCACCTACTGATTCATAAACTGCTTTTGTGAGATATGTAATTGTTTGAGTTGCCGCTTCTACCGGTGCAACTGGAATTATGCTGATTAGCAGCATCATAACTAACAGCATTGATAAGATTTTTTTCATAATTTAATTTTCCCTTTCCCTCTTATATTTTTCGTTTGTACTTAAATTTTTCTACCCTCCCTATTAATTTTTACATTTCATTAAGACCATATAATCGTTAAATATACTGGGTTTATTTCATATGACAGATAAGGCCTATCGATACTTAAGTTTGCATCCTGACAGCCTATTTCTTCCAGTATAGCAGATAATTCGTGTTTATAAAACATTTTTTTACTTGGATTATGTAACCCAAGCAGACTCTCTCGTCTAGCTCAGTAGATTGTATATTATACCTAGGTTTTAATAAAAAAGTGTCAGTTCAAAAAACTGACACTTTTTTCTCCGTATGGATTATATTTTATAAACTTCATGTAACAAGCGTTCATTCATTAAAGCATTTTAATTAAGCTAAGCTTTGGGCGGATATTCCATTCTTTCGTTAGGATATAGGGCAAAGCGTCCTTTATCTGCTGGATGAACTGGTTCATCACTTGACCAAGGCCATCCTCCGAAGCCTGTTCGCTGGTAATCACGGTAAGCCTGTTCTATCTCTTCTTCTGTATTCATTACAAAGGGGCCATATGCAACCACTGGCTCATTAATTGGTTCTCCATCTAATAGTAATAATCTTGAAGTCGTGGCTCCATTTTTAATTCTGGTTTCCCTGTCTCCTTTTAGAAAAGCATAGGATGTGCCTGATAATACCTGTTCCTCAATCTGTAAGGAATCGCCTTCATAACAGTATAGTCCGCGATTAAGAGTTGATGAGATACCTGGCAGCACAAATACCGCATTAGGCTCCATTTCAATGAGCCAAATATTTACGTGGTTATTTGGATCATGAGCCCAGGAATCTGGGTTTGCATCCAGATAGGTTATATCTTTATATGCTCCATTTATAATTTTAATAGAGGTCTCGAATCCAATCTCATCCTTCTGGGTTATTACAGGAATATTTTCGTTCCAAAGCATTTTATAATGAGGATCAACAAATTTACTTTTCTTAGGTAAGTTAACCCATATTTGAAATAACTCCAGCAAATTTTCATTTTCCGTATCTAGTACGGGAAACATTTCTGAGTGTTGCAAGCCCTTTCCTGCCGTCATCCATTGTACATCTCCGTCACCATATCGACCAGCCAGAGAAAGTCCGTCAGCATGATCTATCATTCCTTTTATGGCAACCGTAACTGTTTCAAATCCTCTATGCGGATGATAGGGAAAACCCGGAATCCGCTCTCCATGATACATACGATAAGGCACATCCTCCCGAAAGTCATTCCCTTTGATTCGCGTGCTAATGTAGGAAATGGGCTCCATTTTGCCGTTTCCGGCCGGAAATCTATCCTTGTGATGGAAGCCAATAATGTATGGGGATAAAACCTGCAATTGAAATCCAAGTTTTCCACTCTTCGTAATATTTGATTCCAAGCTATCTCCTTTCTACTGTTTGTCAGACAAATTAGTTATTTTGCATGGTAAAAGCGAACTTTTATGTCCGATAGAGCCATGCAAAATAACTAAAATGTCTTTCAATCTATGTGTGGAAGATATAAACTCCCTTTTTCTTTAAACATATTAGCCCTTTTCAACAGCCATATGCTCTGATTTTAACGCAACTATTAGAATTTTTCAACCCAATTAGCAAATGCAGCCACATAAGTTTTAAGGAAATTCTGTGTACCCTCATTTACAAGATTGCCATTTTCATCAAGCAATCCCATAACATTTCCTATATATGCTTCCGGTTGCTGCAGCGGGTAAATATCCAGGAAGGTAAGGGTCTGTCTTAAGTGATGATTTGCAC
>JAFACO010000499.1 GCA_023425485.1 Bacillota bacterium | reverse complement strand
TAATTTACAATATTGTCAAGTAATCGCATAATCACTTCTTATTTTCAATCAATTCTTTAATCTGTGGTATTCTATACAATAACACATATATTAATGTCGATAGCACTATCCCAGTTAAGTTTTGAAGTAAATTACCTGGTATACCTAATGCACTGGATGCAAATGAGCCATAGAGAAAACCATCATACAAGAAATAGCTTATAGTAACAACAGCACCTGCTAATATTCCACCAAAGATTACTGCGATAAACCTTAACTTTATTCTAATAAAACGATATAGAAGATAGGCTAATATAGCAGCTAGTGCCTTAATGCAAAAGGTTGGAAGTGCATATTGAACATAACCGGACAAGAGATCGGCAAGCATGGAACCTATACCAGCGCCTAATCCTCCATAGAAAGGTCCAAGTATGATACCAGACAATATCACAAAGGCATCTCCAGGGTGTATGTATCCACCTATTCCATTTGGTATCTGAAGTGTCAATGTTGCAACACAGGTAAGAGCAGACATTAATGCTGCGGTAACTAATCTTAAAATCTTATTATTTCCCATTTTAATTTCCCCTTTAAATACTTATTATTTTATATAACCAATGATATAAGTAAATTCAAAGTTACCACATAGATAGTTAATAAGTAGAAAGATTTATTAACTACAATAATGATAGTCTTAATTCGTGCAAATAGACACGGAAAAGCCTATAATACATGTTGATTTAAACTACTTATAACATTGATAATACTCTCCCAAACTTTAAATTCAAATACCATAAATCTGATACTAAAATAATGCTAATACTCACGATACATTAAATATGTTTATATTCATATTGACTTCTAAATCATAAAACTTATATTGCATATATATTATATAGGTATTGTGCTGTAATATACATACGGGGTTAAGAAGACTATTATGCTTCTTCTTTAGCACTTTAATTATGTGAAATAGTATCACAGATAACAAAGTTTTACAAGAGCTTTTCTTTATTAATTATAATAATTTGATTAACTTACAAAACACAAGCCGTCTAAACAAGTTGACACAAGGTAATACTTATAATATAATTATTAAATGCAAATGAATTGCAATAAAGGAGGAAGCAATGGGAAATAAGTTATTACGTCTTCTTGCAGCAATGGGATTACTAATAATAATTATAGCATTAGTGTTGAATTTTACTAAGCCTAATTCAGGTAGTAATGAGCCAACGAAAAGGCAATTACGTATCGTTACTACCTTTTATCCGATATATTTAATTGGTGAGAATTTATCCAAGGATATTGATGAGATTACATTAGAGAGTTTAGCAGAGATGAATACCGGGTGCCTGCATGATTATCAATTGACAACAGAAGATATGAAGGCAATATCAAGAGCGGATGTTCTTGTTATAAATGGCGGAGGTATGGAAGCCTTTTTAGATGACATTAAAGAGAATTATCCAAAGCTTACGATCATTGATGCCAGTGAGGGTATTACATTACTAGAGAATATTCTTGAGGATGGACATGATCACGAGAATGAGTATACAGATGAAGCTGGAGATAATTATGAGGACGAGCTTACTCATGAAGATGAAGCTGGTACCGATGTAGCTCATGAGGAACATAACCATGGTGAGTATAATTCTCATGTATGGCTTGATCCATCTCTCTATATGAAGCAGATTGAAAATGTGAATAATGGGTTAATAGCGTATATATCAGAATCGGATTCTTTTGAAGGTGAGCTAAAGGATAAGCTAATGGAGGGTATTCAAAACAACGCAAATATTTATAATTCTGCTGTAGGTGAATTAAATCAAAAGTATATATCAACAATTAAAGACTCACAGGAAAGAAACGCAGGCAAGGCAAGACCACAAGCTGTAATATTCCATGATGCTTTTTCCTATCTTGCTGAACTTGCAGATATAACAATTGCTCATGCTGTACCCTTAGAACCAGACTCGGCTTTAAGCGCGGCAACAATTGCTGAAATTGTAGATGAAGTTATACAGGATAAGATTAAGTATTTATTCATAGAAGAACAGTTCAGTGACTCTATTGCAAAGCAGATTGAGGAAGAGACTGATGCAAAGCTCTATATCATTGATTCTGTAGTAACTGGTGATGGAGCCTTGGATTCTTATATTACTGCAATGGAGAAAAATCTTCAAGTTATTCAAAAGGTTCTAAAATAATGTAATTACTTCTTTAATGGAGTAGATGAGGTAGACATGACCAAGAATAGTAACAATAATGGAATTATTACATCAAAAGGTAAGAACATTAAGTCAGTGAAGCTGCATGCACAAGCATGTGGCTTACATTGTATTCAAATTAAAAATATAAGTGTAAGAGATGGAGAACATGTTATTCTGGAGGATATTAATTTACATATCCATTGTGGGAAGATAACAATAATAATTGGTAGAAATGGCGCAGGCAAGTCTACACTTATGAAGGCAATCCTAGGTGAAATTAAGCATGAAGGACAAATTGAATTTCAGGACCTCCGAGATGAAACCTTTGAGAATCTAATCATGGGATATGTTCCGCAGTATCTTAATGTAGAGAAGAATAACCCTATGAGTGTTTATGACTTATTTGCAAGCTTTATTAGTAACTATCCAGTATTTCTTCCAAAGTCTAAGAAGATATATCAGAAGGTGAAAGAGCAGCTTAGTATTTTTAAAGCGGACGAGCTTATCGATAAAAGAATCTGTGATTTGTCCGGTGGTGAGATGCAACGAGTTTTATTATCCATTGCCATTTCACCTGTGCCCAATCTGCTGTTATTAGATGAACCGGTATCAGGAATAGATATGGTGGGTATGGAACTATTTTATCACAACATAGCTAAACTAAAACAGGAGTATGATCTGGCTATGATTGTTATTTCCCATGACTTTGACTTTGTAAGGAAATATGCGGATCATGTGATATTGCTGGATAAGACAATTATTAAAGAGGGTACACCGGAGGAAGTTCTAGAGAGTGAAGAGTTCAAGGCAGTCTTTGGAAAAGGGAACGCCGTCTCAAATTACTAGAAATGGAGATTACAATGCAAACTATTTATCATATATTAGAGACACTTCTTCCGTTTTCCTGGGTGAAGTATGATTTTATGAAGAATGCTTTATTGGCCATTTTAATTATAACGCCACTTTTTGGTATCCTAGGGACTATGATTGTGAATAACCGTATGGCTTTCTTTTCAGATGCACTGGGGCATTCAGCATTGACTGGTGTTGCAATAGGCACAATCTTTGGCGTTGTGAATACGGATATCTCAATGATTGCTTTCGCCATAGTCTTTGCACTGATACTTAATCGTATTAAACGTAGAAATACAGCTTCAACGGACACTATCATATCAGTATTTGCTTCTTTAAGTATGGCAATTGGGCTCGTTATACTGTCTCGTGGTGGAAACTTTGCAAAATACTCCGCTTTATTGGTAGGTGATATTTTAAGTATTAAAGTATCAGAAATTGGTTTGTTAGTAATGATATTATTTCTAACCTTTTTCTTTTGGGTGTTGTGTTTTAATAAGTTATATGCAACCAGTGTAAATGAAGCATTGGCAAAAAGTAAGAACATAAAGATTCATTGGCTTGAAGACCTCTTTAGTATTGTTATTGCAATTATAGTTATGTCTTCTGTTAAATGGGTAGGTATTCTTATTATTAATGCCTTATTAATTCTTCCCGCAGCAGCCAGTAGAAATATGTCCTCCAACATTAGAGAGTATCATCTGTTCTCCATCTTGATTTCAATATTTTCAGGTATCACTGGTTTAATCTTATCTTATTATATTGGTACTGCATCTGGACCAACAATTGTTATTATTTCCGCAATAATGTTCTTTCTTACATTCTTTCTATCAAAGCCGACGAAATAAGCCAGGTTACTGGCTTTTTTTGTGAAGAAAATTTCCCGTTTGAAACGTTATATTTAATATAGGTATTAAAAGAGCTAATTTCATAGAGATAGGAAGCACAGCATATTTTACATAATTTAAGAAATAAATGTTTATCTAATTACCAAGGTTAGGTATAATATAATAAAGTGTCAGAGCATTGGTACTTTTGCGCACAAGCGGATTGCGAAGCAGTGGATACGAAACGCATATAAGCGTTGACCATAGAGGTGCGCAGCAAAGCGAACTGTATTCGCTACAGAGTATTTTTAATTCAGAGGATGTAATATCCCATGAATTAAAAAGAAGTTGTCTAAATTTGATTCAAAAATCATAAATTCTAATAGAGATATGCATTACAGTATCGTGTTTGATTGTCACGGGACAGGGTATACTTTTACAGTGGCTAGTCTATCGTGAAACGATATTCAAGCTATTCATAGGAGGATGAGTTGCATGAAGCAGGGTAAGTTTATTACTTACGTTAAAATTATAATTAACTTTATATTTGCAATCTTGGTAGCATTGTTTTTAATGTTAGTACTGCCTCGAATTCTTAAATTCTTTCTGCCCTTTGTCATTGGTTGGATTGTAGCAATGATAGCCAATCCTTTGGTACATTTTTTAGAAAAGAGGGTTAAAATAGTTCGTAAACATAGTTCTGCAATTATTATAGCGATGGTAATATTAATTATCGTAGGTGCAGCAACCCTTTTAACGGTTGTTATTGTAAAAGAAGCAAAAGGATTAATGAATGATGTTCCTGAAATTGTCGAGACGGTGAAGGAACAATTTGAACAGGCTTCCCGCTATATTGATAAGGCAACAGCACCATTGCCGGATAATATTCAAGCTGCCATTAGTAATGCAATTGACGGATTGGATAATTCGGTTTCAGAATATATGAATAACAAGGACATCTTATCCGTAAGCAGTGCAGGTAACCTGGTGGGAAATGTAGCAGAAGGTTTTCTTGCAGTTATTGTAACAATATTATCAGCATATTTCTTTGCTGCAGGTAGAAACGAACTGACGGCTGGATTAAGAAGAAAGTTACCAGAGTCAATACAGAACTATTGGAGATTGATTTTTGATAATTTTAAATCAGCTTTTGGAGGGTATTTTAAAGCGCAGTTTAAGATTATGTTGGTGTTAACTGTAATCATGTTCATTGGATTTGAAATCTTACAGGTCGGATATTCATTTTTGTTTGCCATTGGAATTGCGTTTCTAGATCTTTTACCGGTCTTTGGGACAGGTGCAATATTGTGGCCTTGGGCAATTATGGATATGTTATCCGGTAATTATTTTAGAGCAATTGGATTGGTGGTAATCTATTTAATCTGTCAGATTGTTAAACAGGTGTTACAACCCAAGATGGTCGGAGACAGCATTGGACTTCATCCGCTGGCAACACTAATCTTCATGTATATTGGATATCGTTTTTATGGTATCTTAGGTATTATCATTGGTATTCCTGTGGGTATGGTTCTGGTTAACTTATACCGAATTGGTGTATTTGAAAGGATTATTAGAGGATTTAAGATTATTGCCCAGGATTTAAATGATTTTAGAAAGTTTTAATAGCAATTCTAATCTGCTTCTAAGCAAAATATGTGTACAAATTAATGAAATAATGTTACTATTACTTTATACTTACAAAAGATACCATTATTAGTAGGAAAGACATAAGTCTATGACAGACGTAATATCTTTCCGATACAATAAGAAGGAGTGAGGAGATATAGATGAAAGGTGAGAGGTATGAAAGTTGATAAAATCGAAACGGTAACAGAATCGGTTATTTCTGCTGACGAGATACAATTAATTATTGATCGTTATCGCATTGGCAAAAAACCATTGGCTAAGCTTCTTGGATGGGGAGAAACCACTATCATACGTTATATGGAAGGTGATATTCCAACTAGTGAATATTCCAATAAGCTAAAAACGATCCTGGAAGAGCCAGAGTATTATTATAATTTATTACTCAAGCGTAAAGAATGCCTAACCGGGATTGCATTTAAAAAGAGCAGGATGGCTGTTCTGTCAAAAATTATGGCATCAAAAATTTATACAGTATCTTATTATATTGTCAATCGTTGCGAAGCAGATATCTGTGCCAGTCAACTCCAGTATCTTCTTTATTATGCACAGGCATTTTCCCTGGCGTTGTTTGATCGGGAACTTTTTCAAGAGGAATGTGGGATTAATGGGGAACAGATACCGTATATGAAGCTTTATGAGAGTTTAAAGCGCAGCGGGATTGCAACTCTGGAAGGTGTGGAGGAATATTTGACTTTGCAGGAAATAGAGCTGCTCGATACCATAATGGAGAGTTTTCAATGGTATGGTCCGAAGGCTTTGCAGGCGATTACAGCATATGAGAAATCTGCAATTAAGATTTCAAGAGACCGATTTAATAATAAGATAATCTCAAAAGAAGCTATGAAGGCATATTTTAAAGATATCTTAAATCAGTATCATATCACAGATGTTAGGGATATTCATAAGTATCCGGATCAAAAAATTAATGCAATCAGAGAATTTATTGGTTGATCATTTTTTTTAATATACTATGTGAATTTTATGACAAACAATTTATAGTAATTACAAAATATGTAAATGCAATATAATAAGAAATATGTGGCATATAACAAAGAAAAAGCAATCTGTAAGAAATGCAGATTGCTTTTTTTATCCATGTTGTTGTAAAATAATTCTAGAATTAGGAAATGGAAGTTAGTTGCTTTGCTTGTTTCTTCTTTCTCTCATTCGCATAGTGCTATCAAGTGTCTTCTTACGAATACGAAGGGAGGTTGGAGTTACTTCCAATAATTCATCAGTTTCTATGAATTCCAAAGCCTGCTCAAGGCTTAGTACTTTTGGCGGTGATAATTTAAGAGCATCATCAGCACCAGAAGAACGAGTATTACTTAACTGCTTACGCTTACATATATTAACTTCAATATCTTCAGCCTTTGGATTTTGACCAACTACCATTCCAGCATATACTTTTACGCCAGCACCGATGAACAGAATACCACGTTCCTGTGCATTGTAAAGACCATAGGTAATGCTTTCGCCAGTCTCGTAAGCGATAAGGCTACCGCTCTTGCGGTATTGAATATCACCCTTATAAGGACCATAACCATCAAAAAGCGTATTGATGATTCCATTGCCCTTTGTATCGGTCAAGAATTCGCCTCTATATCCGATGAGACCTCTTGCAGGTATGGAGAATTCAATACGAGTATGACCGCTGCCGGAGGTATGCATGTTGATCATTTCACCCTTACGTTGACCCATTTTCTCAATAACAGTGCCGGTAAACTCATCCGGAACATCAATCATGGCATGCTCCATTGGTTCGAGTTTCTTGCCTTGTTCGTCAGTTTTATATAATACTTCAGCTTTACTTACGGAGAACTCAAAGCCTTCACGTCTCATGTTCTCGATTAATACGGAGAGATGAAGCTCACCACGGCCGGATACCTTATAGCTTTCAGTGGTATCAGTTTCTTCTACACGAAGGCTGACATCAGTATTAAGCTCTCTGAAAAGTCGTTCTCTTAAGTGACGGGAGGTAACGAATTTACCTTCAGTTCCAGCAAGTGGGCTGTCATTTACATTAAAGAACATTGCAATGGTTGGCTCGGATATCTTCTGGAAAGGAATTGGCTCTGGATTATCAGGAGAGCAGATGGTATCTCCAATATGGATATCTGAGATTCCAGAGATAGCTACGATAGAACCTATTGTTGCTTCTGTAATCTCCACACGTTTTAAACCATCAAACTCATATAACTTACTAATCTTAACACGAACGTTCATATCCGGTTCATGTGCATTAACTAATACACAATCTTGATTAACCTTAATTACACCGTTATCAACTTTACCGATACCGATACGGCCAACGTATTCATTATAATCAATGGTACTGATTAGTACTTGAGTGCTTTTATCTGGATCACCTTCTGGTGCTGGAATATAATTTACAATCGTTTCGAATAAAGGCACCATATCCGTTGCTTCATCTTCCAGAGATAAAGCTGCAATACCTGCCTTAGCAGAGGCAAATACAAATGGACAGTCAAGCTGTTCATCATTGGCATCTAATTCTAAGAGAAGCTCAAGTACTTCATCGATTACTTCGGTAGAACGTGCTTCCGGTCGATCGATTTTATTAATACATACAATTACAGGTAACGATAACTCAAGAGCTTTCTTTAGAACAAATTTAGTCTGTGGCATAGGACCTTCAAAGGCATCCACCACAAGAACAACACCATTAACCATTTTTAAAACTCGTTCCACTTCGCCACCAAAATCAGCATGGCCGGGGGTATCTATAATATTAATCTTGGTTCCTTGGTACATAACTGCGGTATTTTTGGATAAGATGGTAATACCACGCTCACGTTCTATTGCATTGGAATCCATGACTCTTTCAACTACTGCCTGGTTGGTACGAAATACACCACTTTGCTTTAATAATTCATCAACAAGGGTAGTTTTACCGTGATCTACATGGGCAATAATGGCTATATTTCGTATATCC
>JAFACO010000471.1 GCA_023425485.1 Bacillota bacterium | reverse complement strand
GGTGAACATTATTCTTGCAGTTGGCTTTATCGCTTGTAATCTTTCAACTGCTTCCTCCAAAGAAAAACCAGCATTTTTCATATAGACAGTCTGTAATAACACCATACCTTCTCCGCCAGTGGCTTGGATACTATCTATAATTTGCAGTTTCGCGGCGGGATATTGCTCTTCAAGAATTAGTTTTGCGTTAACAGCGGACTGGTAGGAACCACTAAAATTCTGGGTCAGGCAAATACACAGCACATCCTTACCTTCATTCAACGCCTCTTTGAATTTATTTATATAATCTTGTACAGTGGGAAGAGAAGTTGATGGTGTAGCGTGTTCTATCTCGAGCTTTTTATAAAACTCTTCCTTTGTAATATCTTCATTTTCTTTATAATAAACATCACGATCAAAGCTCACATAGTACGGGATTAATCGGATATTATGCTCTTTTAATAAACTGTCAGGTAAATCACAAGAGGAATCTGCAAATATTTGATATTCTTTCATAAAGTTTTTCCTTTCGTAATGAAAACGTGGTAAATAAATTTGCATTAGCCTTATCTAGTATTTGCAACATACAAACAAAAAACACGTAATTGTCTTAGGTAAGATAGTAATATAACTAGAATTATTGTAAACGATTGTATTTAATTATTCAAGCATGCAGAAATATTTTCGTTCCTTTTGCCTTTTGTACATGGTATAATCGTAGGGATGAACAGATTTGGAACGGATTTGTTCTGTAAAGCTAGGAAAAGGTTGGGAAGAAATGTCGAAAAGTTTATACATAGCAGAGAAACCGAGTGTTGCCAATGAATTTGCAAAGGCACTAAAAATAAACGGCAAAAAAAAGGATGGTTACATTGAGTCGGAAGAAGCAATTGTAACCTGGTGTGTAGGTCATCTGGTAACGATGAGTTATCCGGAGGAATACAATCCTGCCCTGAAAAAATGGAGCATGGAGACGTTGCCATTTCTACCAAAGGAATATAAATACGAAGTAATTCCGAATGTGAAGAAACAGTTCTCAATTGTAAAAGAACTGTTGACTCGCAAGGATGTAGATACGATCTATGTATGTACTGACTCCGGACGTGAGGGAGAATATATCTATCGTCTGGTGGATCAGGAAGCGAAGGTTGAGAAGGCCAAAGCAAGAAAGCGTGTCTGGATTGACTCACAGACCGAAGAGGAGATTCTTAGAGGAATCAAAGAGGCAAAGCCTTTATCAGATTACGATAATCTATCAAATGCTGCTTATCTGCGTGCTCAAGAGGATTATTTGATGGGTATTAACTTCTCGAGGATACTTACCCTTAAATATGGAAGTGAAGTTCAAAAGCTATTAAATTCACAGAAGTGGACAGCCATATCCGTAGGTCGTGTGATGACCTGTGTTCTTGGTATGGTGGTTCGAAGAGAACGTGAAATTAGAAGCTTTGTAAAAACTCCCTTTTATCGAGTGTTAAGTGGACTTGAAGTGCAGGATAAGGAATTTCAAGCAGAATTTCGAGCAGTGGAGGGATCAAAATATTATAATACCCCACTATTATATAAGGAAAATGGGTTTGCGGAGAAAACGTCTGCAATTAAGATGATTAAAGACCTTGCCGGTGAACATCCGGCAATGAATGATGATGGAACTTGGACAGCCAAGGAAAGCCCAGAAGGTATGGAGGAGCTCAAAGCAGAAGTCACTCAGCTTGAAAAGAAAAAGGAAACCAAGAATCCTCCTTTACTTTATAACCTTGCCGAGTTACAGAATGACTGTGCAAGATTCTTTAAGATAAGTCCGGATGAAACCTTAAAGATTACACAGGAACTATATGAGAAGAAGATGGTTACCTACCCAAGAACGGATGCGAGAGTGCTTTCCACTGCAGTTTCAAAAGAAATCTATAAAAATATAAAAGGCTTACAAAACCTTAATCAATTTTCCGGCTTCGTGACTGAAATTCTGGAGCAGGGCAGTTATAAGAATATCGCAAAGACACGTTACGTGAATGATAGCCAAATTACAGATCACTATGCAATTATTCCAACTGGACAGGGTACCAATGCTTTAGGATCACTGCCACCTACAACTTTTAAGGTGTATGAAACTATTGTAAAACGTTTCTTAAGTATATTCTATCCGGCAGCAGAGTATAGAAAGATTAGTGTTGTTACGAAGATTCAAACTGAGAGCTTCTTTGCATCTTTTCGAATGTTAGAAAAAGAGGGGTATCTTAAAGTATTAGGAAGAGGTAATGACAAGTTACAAGCAACAGCTAAAGGAAATAGCGATACTGATGCCAATAAAGATGCGGAAGGTAATAAGGAAGAGAACGACTCCCAGGAAGAGGATAATTCAGATCAGGACTTATTGCAGGTAATCAGTACCTTGAAAAAGGGTATGTTACTTCCGGTGAAGCAGTTAATCTTAAAAGAAGGTGAAACAGCGCCGCCTAAGAGATATAACTCCGGTGCCTTAATTCTTGCCATGGAAAATGCAGGACAGCTTATTGAAGATGAAGAACTACGAGCACAGATTAAAGGTAGTGGTATAGGTACCAGTGCGACACGTGCTGAAATTCTAAATAAACTAGTCAAGATTACATACTTAAGTCTGAATAAAAAAACACAGATTATAACGCCAACTTTACTAGGTGAGCTAATCTTTGATGTAGTAAACACCTCTATCAAATCATTACTCAATGCAGAACTTACAGCAAGTTGGGAAAAGGGTTTGACCTATGTAGCAGATGGTCAGATTACCAAGGAGGAATATTCCCAGAAGCTGGACGGCTTTGTTGCAAGAATGGTAGATGGTGTTAAGAAGTTAAATAATCAAGCGGCACTTGGAAAGTATTTTGGAGAAGTGTCAGGATTTTATAAAAAATAAAAGCGACTAAAATATTGGATATAATAACAAAAAGAGAGAATAGTAGCATGCACACGAATGAACGTGTTTATTAGTATAAACTGCGTGTGAAAGCTGTAGCCTCTCTTTTTTTAGTTAAAAATACGTTTGGTATAGCCATCAGGCATTCAGACTGTTTCAGGAAGGAGTTTGTTTCCTTCCGTTGCTGCACAATTGATAAATATGACAAACTTATTTTTAGCAATTAATAACTATAAAATTGTCCTACAGTGGACGGTCGTTGTATTTGTGAAATATATATGGGGAAATTAATTTATAATATTCTGAATCAATTATTAATTCATCTCTATTCATTTCACCTAAGGACGGATTGTAGTTCCATATTACAAATGGAAATATTTCATATAACTCATTATCAATTTTCTCAAATACAGAGGAATATTGTGGAAAGCGTTTATCGTATATCTCTCTTTTGTTTTTGTATTCCTCACTTTCATATGGAACAACCTTTGCAATCCCATGAATTTGCAATGTTCCAACAGAGATTGCAACATATGGATTTTGAGATATATTTCTACATTTTAATGTATCAGAATAGCTACCAAAAAATAAATGTAACTCTTCATCATATGCAAAGCAAACTGCAGAATTATCCGGATATTTATTATTTGTCGTTGCCAAATAAATGAGTTTTTCCTTTTCTAATATGCTTTTAATCTTTTCTGGGTTAAGTTCCATTGATTTCCTCCTGATAGTATACTCATTCCGAATACGTGTTCTGGTAATATAAGACTATTATAATACATTTCTGAAAATTTTCAATCAGAAAAAGAACGAATGTTTGTTGGTGTTTATAGAAGGGCTTATAAATACGATGATTAGTGCCAGCACCCGATTTCACCACTGTATTCTACAGAAGTAGTGTTTGACTTTGACCTATAGTTATGATAGCATATAGTTGGTTCGACTGGCTACAAAGGGCGAATTGTATTAATTTTCATCAACGGATTAACATATGGGGGGTGAGGTTCATAGAATAAGAGTAGGATATGAATTCATAATCAACCGTAACTATTAATGAGATTAACCCAAGATCTTTCTAACAGAAATGTTTAAATTAGCGCCATGCACCTCTTTGGGGATATTTTTAGAGGTTGACGAGGAAGAGAGTCATCGAAATATTCGGCGGATGCTCTCTCATGCAATTGGGCATGTGATATGACGGAAAAACCATAGGTAACTATGTAACAAAGACGTCATAACCAACTATGAATTAGGGATAATTTTGACCTCCTGCATTGAATGAGGCTTAATTATTTTGAGAATTCAAAGAAATTCTATATTGATTTTTTTCTCTTTTTACAACTTGATAAGGAGAGTTAATTTATTGTTGCCATTTTTAACTTTTAAGTGAAAAAAGGCTTGGATTTTTATGCGGATTTTGTGCAAATTATAATTAATAGGAGGATTTTATTATGTGTGGTATCGTTGGATATATAGGTAAGGAACAAGCAGCTCCAATCTTATTAGAAGGTTTATCAAAGTTAGAGTATAGAGGTTATGATTCAGCAGGTCTTGCAATCCATGACGGAACAAAACTTTCAATTGCAAAATGTAAGGGAAGATTGAAAGCCTTAAGTGATGTGACAAAAGAAGGAACAACGGTTGAAGGTACGGTAGGCATTGGTCATACAAGATGGGCAACTCACGGAGCACCATCCGATACCAATTCTCATCCACACTTGAATACCAATGAGTCAATAGCAGTAGTTCACAATGGGATTATAGAGAATTATGTTAAGATTAAAAATCGTCTACTTGATAAGGGTTATAGCTTTCAAAGCCAAACCGATACTGAGGTAGTGGTACAGCTGTTAGACTATTACTACAAAGGGGATGCCCTTGCTGCAATCGCAAAGGTAATGACAAAGCTAGATGGCTCCTATGCGCTAGGTATCGTATTCAAGGATCGTCCAGAAGAATTCTATGCAGTTCGTAAAGACAGTCCTTTAATCGTAGGTATATCAGAAAACGGTAATTTCATTGCCTCCGATGTTCCTGCAATTTTAAAACACACCAGGAATGTTTATTATATCGAAAATGGTGAAATTGTTCATTTAACCAGAGATAACGTTAGCTTTTATAACTCTGACCAGGAACCAATTGAAAAAGAAATGAAGACGGTGGAATGGGACATTGCTGCTGCAGAAAAAGGCGGCTATGAGCATTTTATGTTAAAGGAAATTCATGAACAGCCTAAGGCAGTAAGAGATACCATCAATCCAAGAATTCGTGAAAATGATATTGTAATTGATGAACTTAACATGAGTGATGAAGATATAAAGAAATTAAGAAAGATATATATTGTAGCTTGTGGTTCTGCTTATCACGCTGGTATGACAGGAAAATATGTCATTGAAGATCTAGCCAGAATTCCTGTGGAAGTAGATCTTGCATCAGAGTTTCGCTATCGCAATCCTATCCTTGAAGAAGGCACTCTAACTATTATTATTAGTCAGTCCGGTGAAACTGCGGATTCCCTTGCTGCACTTCGTGAGGCAAAAAGACATGGAGCAAAAGTTCTTGGAATTATTAATGTTGTGGGCAGCTCCATTGCAAGAGAAGCAGATAATGTAATGTATACCTGGGCTGGTCCAGAAATTGCAGTTGCTACAACTAAGGCATATTCCACACAAATTGCATCGTTATACTTACTTGCAATGCATTTTGCCAAAGTTCGTAATACACTTACAGAAGATAAGTTTGCTTCATTATTAAAGGATTTAAAAAAACTACCTGAGCAAATTCAGTTAATTTTAGATAAGAGCATTACACAGCTTCAATACATTGCATCGAAGTTTGTAGCGGTTAAAGACACTTTCTTTATAGGAAGAGGTATAGACTATACTACTGCAATGGAAGGTACCCTAAAGCTGAAAGAAATTTCATATATTCACGCTGAGGCATTTGCTGCCGGAGAATTAAAACATGGTCCAATTGCTTTGATTGAAGAAGGTACTATGGTTGCAGCAATCCTAACACAGGAAGAATTATTTAAGAAAACTGTCAGCAATATTGTAGAAGTTCAATCAAGAGGTGCATATGTGCTTGCCATAGCCAATGAAGGAAATGAAGAGGCGGTTAATTGCTCTGATCTTGCAGTCTTTATCCCTGCAACGGATCCTCATTTTACAACCTCACTTGCAGTTGTACCATTACAGATATTATCTTACTATGTATCTATCGAAAAGGGATTGGACCTTGATAAACCAAGAAATTTGGCTAAATCAGTAACTGTGGAATAAGAGTCTTAAACTAAGTTGAATCTACGTTATATTAATATGATTTAAAGATTAATTTAATAAGCTTGTTTATAGTATCCTGCTATAAACAAGCTTATTTCACAAAAAGGTTATTCGTTGCATATATAAATCCGTATAACGCTCTGGTACATACATAAGGACAATAAAATGAAGCATATGTAAAGGCATAGTGAAACGAAATCACATTGAAAGACACTAGGCGGTTTGCTATAATGTGGATATAACAATCAATCGGAGGACAAATAATATGTCGGAAAAACTTACAAATGCTTTTCTGCTTAATTTAAACGAAACAATCGCTGCTGAACTTTTTGAAGGAACGACATATCCTTGGGAAGTGCTAAGTAAGATTGGAGATGGAATACATAAGATAGGTGAGAACTTATTACCGGAAGAATATGATAAACGTGAGGATAATGTATGGATCTCGAAGAGTGCGAAGATAGCACCAACAGCGTTTATCAGCGGACCGGCAATTATCGGTAAAGATGCGGAGATTAGACACTGTGCCTATATTAGAGGCAATGCTATAGTTGGTGAAGGTGCTGTTGTAGGTAATTCCACAGAACTTAAAAATGTTATTCTATTCAATAAGGTTCAGGTACCTCATTATAATTATGTGGGAGATTCTATTTTAGGTTATAAAGCTCATATGGGGGCAGGAGCAATAACCTCCAATGTAAAATCAGATAAAACCAAAGTAACTGTTCAATCAGAAGAGCATAAACATGAGACCGGGCTTAAGAAATTCGGAGCGATTCTTGGAGATAATGTAGAGGTCGGTTGTAATAGTGTATTAAATCCAGGAACTGTAGTTGGCAGAAATGCAAACATCTATCCGTTATCCATGGTAAGAGGTTTTGTTCCTGAAGCAAGTATATATAAAAAAGCTGGTGAAGTTGTTTCGAAGCATTAAATGTAATAAAAGAGGTGATAGGAGTTAATCCTGTTATCTCTTTTTTATGAGAAAGATTGTCCATTCCACACATCATAAGATGTTTTTGTAATAACTACCTATAGAAAATAATATTATTACATAGGTAATTAAAATTGTTTGCAAATTCTAAGTGGAGGAATTGTATATGCCTAAAATTATACTTAATGCAGGACACGGAGGCAGTGACCCGGGAATTATATATAACGACCGAAAAGAAAAAAATGATAATCTTAATTTGGCATTTGCAGTTGGTAATATTTTGGAATCAAATGGATATGATGTGTTTTATACTCGGACGGATGATTCCTTTATTTCTCCGGTAGACAGGGCGGTTGCTGCAAATGAGCAAGGTGGAGATTTGCTGGTAAATATTCATCGTGGTTCAAGTCCTTTTGAGAATACTATAAGTGGAGCAAGAGCACTGGTATCAAGAAATGATGGAGTGAATGTAATGGCTGGTGAAAATATATTGCGCAATTTAGCACTAGTAGGGTTTCGCAATTTTGGCGTAAGTCCTCGTGATATCTATCTTCAGCAAAATGTGAATATACCAGCCGTTGAAATTATTGTTGGTTATATGAACTCAGATGCAGATAATGAACTATATGATACCAGGCTCAATGATATTGCTTATGCTATAGCTAATGGGATTATGGAGACATTTCAGAATGTATAAAAGAAATTTGTTGTTTAATGGTAATATACCTGTTCTCTTAGTTTATAAAAATTGATCAGTAAGTTTAACATAAAAATATAAATTTACTATGGACTTATCAAATATTTTATGCGAAAATATGTTAGGTATGCAACGTGGATTGAAATGTTATGTTTGTCAATCCATGGGTGTAGATTTTATTGTTTGATTGTACAATAAAGTCATATAAGGGAGAATAGTCTCCCGCAATATGCAGCGAACTATTGTGCTATACCCCTGTATGGCAGAATGGACAGGTGAGCTGCGTTGTTTGCTGTTATTTTCTTAACAAGAAAAGACATGCGATACTATGTAGATATTGAAAGGAGTTTCAAACATGACTTATTCACATGAAGTTCAATTGATGTGTCCGGTTACTCAGGGTGTTCATCATGGAGCAGCACCAATCCCTCAAGAAGCAAGATGGGTACAAGCTAAGGAAATTAAAGATATCTCCGGTTTAACTCATGGCGTGGGCTGGTGTGCACCACAGCAAGGTACTTGTAAATTAACTCTCAACGTTAAGGATGGTATTATTCAAGAAGCGTTAGTTGAGACAGTAGGATGTTCTGGCATGACTCATTCTGCAGCTATGGCATCTGAAATTCTTCCTGGACTTACAATTTTAGAGGCATTAAATACTGACTTAGTATGTGATGCTATCAATGTGGCTATGAGAGAATTATTCTTACAGATTGCTTATGGTAGAACACAGAGTGCTTTCTCAGAGGACGGGCTTCCAATCGGTGCAGGTCTTGAGGATTTAGGTAAGGGGCTTCGTAGCATGGTTGGTACCATGTATGGAACACTTGAAAAAGGTCCTCGTTATCTTGAGATGACAGACGGTTATGTAACTGGTCTTGCGCTTGATGATAACAGTGAGATTATCGGTTACCAATTCGTTAACTTCGGTAAGATGATGGACTTCATCAAAAAAGGTGATGATGCCAATACAGCATACGAGAAGTCAAAAGGCCAATATGGTCGTGTGGCTGATGCAGTTAAAATCATCGACCCTAGACACGAATAGTGAAGGAGGATACATACAATGGCTTTATTTGAATCATATGATAGAAGAATAAATCAAATCAATGCTGCATTAAACAGCTACGGCATTGCTTCCATTGAAGAGGCTGAGCAGATCACCAAGGATGCAGGACTTGATGTTTATAATATGGTAAAGGGAATTCAACCTATTTGCTTTGAGAATGCATCTTGGGCATACATAGTAGGTGCTGCAATTGCAATTAAAAAAGACGCTAGAAAAGCTGCTGATGCAGCTGCAGCAATTGGTGAAGGTTTACAGTCTTTCTGTATTCCAGGATCTGTTGCTGATCAGAGAAAAGTTGGTTTAGGTCATGGTAATCTTGGTAAAATGTTATTAGAAGAGACTACTGAATGTTTCTGTTTCTTAGCAGGACATGAGTCCTTTGCAGCTGCAGAAGGTGCAATCGGTATTGCACAGTCTGCAAACAAGGTTAGACAAAAACCTTTAAGAGTAATCTTAAATGGTCTTGGAAAAGATGCAGCACAAATCATCTCCCGTATCAACGGCTTTACTCATGTTGAAACACAGATGGATTATTATACAGGTGAGGTTAAGGAAGTATCCCGTAAAGCATACTCCACTGGCCTTAGAGCAGCAGTTAATTGTTATGGTGCTAATGATGTTACAGAAGGCGTTGCAATCATGCACAAGGAAGGTGTTGACGTTTCCATTACAGGTAACTCCACTAACCCTACCAGATTCCAGCATCCAGTAGCAGGTACCTACAAGAAAGAATGCGTTGATCAGGGCAAGAAATACTTCTCCGTTGCTTCCGGTGGTGGTACAGGTAGAACACTTCATCCTGATAACATGGGAGCAGGTCCATCTTCCTATGGTATGACAGATACTATGGGTAGAATGCACTCCGATGCACAGTTTGCAGGTTCTTCTTCCGTTCCAGCTCACGTTGAAATGATGGGTCTTATCGGCGCAGGTAACAATCCTATGGTTGGTATGACTGTAGCGGTTGCAGTTGCCATTCAGGAGGCATCAGAAGCAGGTAAGTTCTAAGCAACGACAAAATTCAATTTAAATTTCCATAGAGAGGATTTCACAGGTCTAATTTGGCTTGAGAAATCCTCTTTTTCCATTCATAGCAAGATAATAAAGTATCCAGTGCTCCAGCAAGTTATGTTTATAAAAAGCATTGACATAGCTCATATGTATTGATACAATATATCTAAACGATACATAAGGAGTGATAGTATGTTAGACTATATTATTCTTGGCATGGTTCTGAATAAGGAATTAACGGGCTATGACGTAAAGAAATGCATTGAAAACGGAATAGGAGTTTTTTATAAGGCAAGTTACGGTAGTTTATATCCAGCTTTGAAAAAGCTGACAGCACAAGGCTATCTAAATATGTATGAAAAACCTAAGGGAGACCGACAAAAGAATTATTACCAATTAACAGAGGATGGTAAAAAAGTTTTTTTGGATTGGCTGGTGTCACCTATGAATGTACTTGACGGAACCAATACTCATTTAGCCAAGGTATACTTCTTTGATCAATTGCCTGCAGATCTTCGTGACCGACAACTATTGGAACATGAAATTAACAACACTAATTATTTGAAGAAGTTAAAAGAATTGAAAAGAGAGTTTGATAAAATGGAGAATAAAGATCAGTACTATTATAAACTATCTACTCTCTATTATGGAATTTGCATTACACAGGAATCCATACGGTGGTGTCAGCATATCAGGAAAGGTATGCCATTATCAGAGCTGATTTAAGGGAGGAAACAGAATGTCAGAACTTATTCGAATTGATTTAAATGGTGTAAATTGCTATCTTAGCAAGAATGAAAATGGTTTTATTCTGTTTGATACAGGTGGTCATCTCGTAATGGATCAGCAATTTACGAACAGGCGAGAACCTTTGCTTAAAGAACTTAAAGCTGCTGGATGTACAGATAATAATCTTAACCTTATTGTATTAACTCACGGCGATAACGATCATTCCTGTAATGCTGCATATCTGCGAAAACACTTTAAAACCAAAATTGCTATGAACGATTGTGACAGGAAAATGGTAGAGGAACCAACGTTACAGCAATGGATGGAAAGTTACCAATATAACTCTGTTGAATTGCAGCAAATGTTTTTACAATATAAAGAAGTCATTATGAAAGTTACTCAGAAAGTTCTTGATGAATTCGAGAGTTTTAGTCCGGATATTTTATTGGAAGATGGTTTTGACTTGTCTGAATATGGTATTGATGCAAAAGTAATTCATGTCCCTGGTCATACCCAAGGATCAATCGCAATTGTTACAAAAGGCGGTGAATTGATTGCTGGAGATACCTTTGAAAATATGGATAAACCTAGTCCTGCTCCTAACGCTGATGATTTTCAACAACTATCTCTTAGTATCAACAAGTTAAAGAATTTATCCATAAGCACTGTTTATCCTGGGCATGGTAACCCGTTCACCTTTAAAGAAATTGATATGCACATAACATGATTGTAAGAGACAAGTAAAAGATAAGTAGTTTCACTTTTCATGAATAAGAAGGCAGCCCATTCGTATGGACTGCCTTTTTAATATGATTTACCAAAGGAATAATTTTAATATAAGTAGTATTAATACTATCCAAATAAGAACGATTGGCAAAGCATAATACCATCGTTTTGGTTTCCCATTGCTCCATAAGTTCTCTGATTCCAATCTACATTGCTCTAATACTTCTGCTGGTATGAATTTAATAGTTAACATGACTAGTAATGGAAGTAATATTAAATCGTCAAGCATGCCAATGATGGGAATGAAATCAGGTATAAAATCAATAGGGGACAAGGCATATACAACTGTAACTATGGCAAAGAGTTTTGCAATTACAGGGGTATCTTTTCTCTTCAAAGCAACAAAGATGGCAGGAATATCTGATTTTAATTTCTTTGCTCTCGTTTTTATATCCATAAAAAGCACCTTCTCTACATTTATGTATTTATACGACGATTAATTTTACATCATATATTATAGTGAATATTTATACAAATGCAACAAATAAAGGTTTAAAATATTTTTTTGTTAAAAAATAAATTTTGTTTTAACTTTAGCACACTGGTTTTTCCTAAAGTCAAGAAAAATTTTATAAAAAATTTAGTATTATTTGGCCACTTGATATTTAAGCGCAAATAGGGCTATAA
>JAFACO010000414.1 GCA_023425485.1 Bacillota bacterium | reverse complement strand
CACGTCGGATACAACGATGTTCAGGCTGGCATTTCCTGAATTAGAGATGTCTGTAAGAGATTCACCTTCTCCAAAAAAGGTATTAACAGTAAGCCCTATTTTTTGCAAAAGCCGCTTGATTTCACGGAGATTTCCCTCCCAGAATGCATCCTGTGCAGGAACAATGCCCAGAACATTAACGGTATTTGTTTTTTTCTCCTGTTTTTTTATGTATTTTTTTATTAACGTACTTAATACTAATTCATAACCAGTATAAGAATTACCTCGAAAGCTTGGGGTGTGGATTGCAATGACTGGCTTATCATAATCTGCAAACTCAGTGACAACGGAATCAATATCATCACCAATCATTTCAACCATACAACCAGTTAGTACCAGATAGATATCGCCATCCATAATTTCCAGTGTCGTACTGATCTGCTCACGAAGTCTGTCTTCACCACCAAATACAATATCTCTTTCAACAACATTACTGCTGGGAAGAGAAAGTCCTCCGCAGTAGCCGCCACCAAGATACCCACCACCAGGATTATTGGCATTGTGCAGATTATGACCGCAACCAGTAGAAGCGTGAAGAATTGGAATTGCGCGGGGGATTGCACGAAGTGTTGCAAGTGCACCGCCGAGTGCACAGGTATATCTTGGTCTGTCAACGTATTTACTCATGTTAGGTCCTCCATTTTAATAGAATATCTATTTCTTTTAGCCATGAGAAAATGTCTGTTCCATTTCACCATGTTCATATAACAGCTGGGATAAATCCTCACCGCCAGGTATACCACAGGCATCAGCCCTACAATGTTGACAATGACGAAAGACAGGGAGGTATTCCTCTGCATCTTTGCGAGATTTGTTAATTTCATGACAATTTGGAGCATTAAAAGAAGATAATTCGTGCTGTGGAATTAGAGGTATAATATTAATAATAGAGGCACCTAAGGCTTTTACAGTACGAGCGATTTCTGCTATGTGATTATCATTGATTCCAGGGATAAGTACAATATTAATTTTTATTATGGCTCCCAGTGCGGCTAGCTTTTTAATACCTCTTTTTTGTGCATCAATTAAAAGGGTAGCAGCCTCAAGGCCAATATAACGTTTACCATCAAGTATAATGCGGGAGCAGATATTTTGGAGTATCTCTGGATTAACTGCATTTACAGTAACCGTTACAGTTCTTACACCAGCTTCCCATAATTCATCTGCTTTACGCTCCAGTAAAAGACCATTTGTGCTCAAACAATTAATAAGTTCTGGGTAAGCTTGGTGGATGAGACGAAAGGTTTCTATGGCATAGGGAGTATCTAAGGTATCACCCGGGCCAGCAATTCCAATAACACTAATCTCCGGACATAACTTAAGTGCTTTATCTACTAGCTGTAGGGCATCACTAGGCTTTAACAAACGATTTGTTACGCCAGGACGCTGTTCAGATTTGTTAAAGCTACGTTTGCAAAAGCGACAGGCAATGTTACAGGTGGGACTAACAGGAAGGTGAAGCCTTCCTTTTGTCATATGAGCTCCATGACTAAAGCATGGATGTAAATTTGATATTTTATCTAACTGTGGGTTGTTAATGGGTTGGTAGCAGGCCATAGGAATTCCCTCCAATCTATTACGTATTAGGCAATTGCTTAATGAACATGTTGTCAAAGTTATCATATTAGAGATCACGGAAAACACACTCTAATCAGGGTTATGAAACAAAGGAGTTGATAGATAGCGCTCACCAGTGTCTGGCAGCAGAACAACTACAATTTTATCCTTATATTCCGGACGTTTTGCAATCTGTGTAGCAGCAAAGGCAGCAGCTCCGGAAGAGATACCTACAAGAAGACCTTCAGTTCTTGCAAGTTCCTGGGAGGTGGAGTAAGCTTCGTTGTTTCTGACCTTATAAATTTCGTCTACAATATCTAAATTAAGTACAGAAGGTATAAACCCAGCACCGATACCCTGAATTTGATGAGAACCAGGAGCAGATCCAGATAGAACGGCAGAATCATAAGGCTCCACAGCTATAATTTTAATATCAGGATTTTTAGCTTTTAGTGCTTCGCCAACACCGGTAATTGTTCCACCAGTACCAACCCCTGCAATAAATGCGGCAACCTCTCCGCCTGTATCTCTCCAGATTTCTTCGGCAGTAGTTTCACGGTGTATTTTTGGGTTGGCGGGGTTATTAAATTGCTGTGGCAGAAAAGAATTGGGAATCTGCGCTAGTAATTCTTCTGCTTTTCGAATTGCACCTCGCATTCCATCCTTACCTGGAGTTAATACTAATTCTGCGCCTAAAGCTTTTAATAAGTTTCTACGCTCAATACTCATGGTCTCTGGCATGGTGAGTATTAATCGATAACCCTTTGATGCTGCTACAAAGGCTAAACCTATACCAGTATTTCCGCTGGTAGGTTCAATCAAAACGGTTTCCTTGTTAATTAACCCGCTATCTTCAGCATCTTGAATCATGGCATAGGCAATACGGTCTTTTACACTACTCAAGGGATTAAAGTATTCAAGCTTTGCCACAAGCCGCCCTTTAACATAGTTGTTCTTGTTATAATCCGTTAGCTCTAAGAGTGGTGTGTTCCCAATTAGTTGTGTCAGTTTTGATGCAATACCTGCCATATCATGACCTCCTTTTATAAAACATATATTACATACATTATTAATATGGATTTATATGCTATTATATGCAGTTATATTGGAGATGTCAACAACTATTTACATATAATGTATATCTGTTTACTATATTTTATGCTGTAATGCAGTGAATCAACCAACTAGAATAGGTTAAATTAATAAATAAGCAAGGATTGCAGATTATAAGAGAGTAATTGTACAAATAATAAAAATTATTTAGAAAATACAAAATGTATCTTGACGAAAGAGAACTAGATTGCTATAATATAAAAGCTCTGTTAAATATGGCGACATAGCCAAGTGGTAAGGCTCCGGTCTGCAACACCGTCATCACCAGTTCAAATCTGGTTGTCGCCTTAAAAAAGAAAGATACATTACGCAAGTGGTGTGTCTTTCTTTTTTTATAACGAGTGAAACGACTCGTCGTTTCATCTTGGTTCTAAAAAGTTTTAAGATATGAACTTTGAGCAACAGCTGGTGGTTCCTCTCGAAAAAAAGAACTCCATTTTTAAAATTTTTTAATTTATTAATATTGGAATTCCTTGGAATTCTAAACTGATGATTAAAGTCATAGAGAGATATGATTCAAGAATTAATTTTAAATCAGATAATATTAACGATAGTCTCTAATCCTTTAAGATGAAAGGTTTAGAGACTTATTTTTTAGTAATTAATTTCGCCTAAATTTTAATAAAGAGCATATTGATTTGACGTAGGAATCATGATAATTTGGTTATAATAACCATATATCGTGATGTTGATATCAAAATATATGTTAGTTGGATTAATAACGGAGAATATTAATCAGAAGGAGATTGTCATATGGAAAGGATTGCATTAGTAACAGATTCGGCTTGCGATATAGACGACGAAACCATAAGAAAATATGGTATCCACGTTCTGCCCTTTAAAATTATTTACAAAGATCGTGAGTTCACTGACGGAATTGATATCACACCCCTAGAAGTCTATACGAATATGAAAACCGAGATACCAAAGTCCTCACAGCCATCAATGGAGGATATTGAGAGGTTGTATATGGAGTTGGAGAGGGAGAACTATACCCATGTTATTTCCATCAATATTTCAAGCGGAATTTCAGGGACGGTCAATGGCGTAGAACTAATCAGCAAACAATTTCCTTCCATAGAAACCTTCCTATATGATACGAAATCCACATCTGTATGCCAAGGTATCCTTGTTAAACAGTGTGGTGAAATGATAGAGAAGGGAATGAGCTTTGAAAAGATTATTAAGGCTGTTCCTGAGATGAAAAAGAAGATTCACTTGTATTTTGTATTCGGAACTCTGGAATATGCCATAAAGGGAGGAAGAATAGGCAAAATCTCCGGTACCATTGGCGATGTTCTTAATATCAAACCCATTGTAAGCTTCGATGATGAACTTGGACAATGCTATACCTGTGAAAAAGTCAGGGGTAGAATGAAGTCCATTAACCGTTTGATAGAATTTGGAGAGAAGTTTACCACTAGGTGTAAGTGCGATGCATATGTCATCCACGGAAATGTAGAAGAGGAAGCACATAAAATGTGTGAAAAGCTTCGTAGGAACCCCAACATTAAGAATGTGTACCTGATAGGTCAGATTAGTGCCATTGTGGGGGTGTATTGCGGACCAGGAACTTTAGGTGTATGTTATTCTGAGGTATGGGATTAATAGAAGTAATCTGATAATTAATAAACTGCTAAGAAATCACTTTAATATTTTCGTCCCAGTTTGATAAAATAATGTAAAAATATCTATAATATGCCATGGTAATAACACAAATATAAATTACTCTAGCTTTGGATTACAGTGAGAAACTTTATTGTTATGCAGAGTTAGGGAGGCTAACATGAAAAGAAACAAAGAGAAATTATATGAAGTGTTATTCAAAATGGTTATTATTGTTGTGGTGATGTGTTTCTTAGGATTACCACAGACGGTTCAGGCAGCAGCAAAATTAGCGGCACCTAAAACAGTAAAGACAGCAATTGCATCCTCTACCAGCATTAAAATTGGTTGGAGTAGGGTAACAGGAGCAAGTGGATATCAGATTTATCAGGCGACCTCCGCAAAAGGCACTTATAAATTGGTTAAAACGATTGCCGCAGGGAAGTATAGCTATATTAACGCAAGTTTGACTCCGGGTAAGACTTACTATTATAAAGTACGTGCGTATAAAACCTCTGGAAAATCAAAAGTTTATGGTTCATACTCCAAAGTCATCAGTGGAAAGATTACGCCCGCTGCAGTGGACAATGTTAAAGGAGAATTAACATCCTATGAGGGTGCAACCCTAACGTGGGGAACGGTGAAATATGTAAGTGGTTATCGGGTATATATGGCTACTTCCAGTTCTGGTAAGTACACTCTTGTTGATCAAACAAAAAGCAAGTCTTATAAAGTGAGTGGTTTGGAACCAGGAAAAACCTATTACTTTAAGGTGCGTGGATATATATTAAACGGCAATAGTAAGGTATATGGGGGATTTTCTTCCGTAATCACAGTAAAACCGATATTACCGGTACCGGATTCCATAACAGCAACAACAGGATTGGCAGAAGGTACTATCGATATCAGTTGGAGTCCGTCGGAGGGATCGGATGGCTACGAGGTGTACCAATCTTCAAGTAAAAGTGGGACCTATCAGCTGTTGACCACAGTGTCAGAACCCGGTTATACAGCTACCGGATTAGACTTTGGAAGTACATATTATTATAAAACAAGAGCTTACCGATTGGTGGATAAGACAAAAGTATACAGTGAATATTCTACGACTGCAGGAGGATATGTTCCTGATCCTAATCTTACCTTAGTATCCTTAGATCAAAGCGATATTTGGATGGTAGTGGGAGGCACGGATCAACTAATTGCGACCATATCCCCTCAGAATGTGGTAAATCAGGAACTAACGTGGATAAGTTCCAATGAGGATGTGGTTGTGGTGGATGAATGGGGTACTATATCCGCCATTGGTGAAGGAACTGCAACAATTACTGTTATTGTTAATGAAAGTGGCGAGCAGGCAGAATGTAGCATCACTGTTGAGAAAGCCTATATTAAGGGGATAGATGTATCAAAGTGGCAAGGGGTCATTGATTGGAGCAAGGTGAAAAACGCTGGAGTTGAATTTGCTATGATCCGCGCTTCTTATGGCAGCAGTAATCTGGATCCGAAGTTTGAAGCCAACTATCAGGGAGCAAAGGACAGTGGTATTGCTGTAGGGGCTTACCATTACAGCCATGCTACTACCATTGAAATGGCCAAAATAGAGGTGGATTTTCTAATTAAGACATTGGCAGGTAAGCAATTTGAATATCCAATCTGTCTGGATCTGGAGGATAAGGCACAGTTAGACCTTGACAAGAAAACTCTGGCGGATATTGCGCTTGTCTACTTTGATACTCTTACAGAAGCAGGATATTATCCTATGCTATACAGCAGTAAAAGCTGGTTTACAGGGAAGCTCTATGATGTAAGTCTGGATGTTTTTGATCGCTGGGTAGCACAATGGTCTGATGTATTGACGTATACCGGTGAGCTTGGAATGTGGCAATATAGTGCCACTGGTTCAGTTAGTGGAATCTCGGGAGATGTTGATCTGGATATTTCCTTTATTGATTATGAAAGCAGGATAAGATGGCTGGGATTGAATGGGTTTTAATTTAATTACTAGTTTTTCATATATATTATCAGAAGTAAGAATAGAGCTACAGTTCAATTAACCTAACTAGTTTTTTAATTTGGAGGCATTAACTATGAAAAAAAGATGCTTAATAATTTCAGTACTTCTGTTTGGAGTTTTGCTGGTAGGATGTACTCAGAAACAAAAAGATACCGATAATAATCCTGAGGTTACCAGTATACCTACGCCTGTTGTCACTACCTTGCCAACGGTTACAGTAGCACCGGATAATACGGCAGCGCAGTCGGCAGAAGGAGCAGAATTAACGGGAAGCACGCCCCTTGGTGTAACCATATACCAAGGCCTGGTGGAAGAAAACAGTCTGGAATATATCTATATTACATCCACAGAAGGATGGAAAGCTGAACGTAATGCGGAGGGTATGTTCAAAGAGAGTATAACCTTATATAAAACAGAAGATGGTGGAAGAAACTGGGATAAGCTTACCGGTACAGAGGATGAGAATGCCACCATTCCACTGGAATCAAAGACAGGAATAATCTTTACTGACAGTAACGATGGCTGGATTACCACACAGACTCCGCGGGACGGATATATTGGTTTATTTCGGACTAAAGATGGTGGAGTGACCTGGGAACAACAAGAGTTGAAAATTCCGGAGGGATATTCCAAAAGCCAGTTTACCACCTATCCACCGGTATTCTTTACCGCTCGCGATGGATTATTATTATCCTATGCATTTGATGATGTGCCAAAGCAGCTGGTGTATGTTACCCATGATGGAGGAGATACCTGGACTCAGACAGATGGGAAGGATGATAGTACCTTCCAGTGGAGTTATACCGAAAAGGAGGATATAGGTCAGGCAAGTGGATGGACAATCACATATGAGAACAAGATCTGGCTCACATCGGATGCTTTAATCTGGAATAGTGGCAGTGACAATTAATGGAAGAAATCTGAAATCCTCAAAACCTTGAAAGAAAGGCTTTGAGGATTTTTTATGTATAATTTTATTGTAAGCAAGTGTATGCAGGCATACTAAGATTGCAAAGCCTTCGGGATTTATTTATGTAAGTCGTCTAATTGGACAAAACCAGTTCTATTTTACAACAATAAATATTGGCGTAAGGTCAACTGTTGTATCGTCAACATCATTCACCGATTTGACATAAAGGACATAGGTACCAGCCTTTGTTAGCTTCTGGGTGCTTCCATCTGCATAGCCCCATACATTACCTGGTATAGTATCATATTTATGTGAAAAATCAAATTCCCCTTTGTCTACATCATATGCATAGTACTTGAAATTCGTTTTAATCGATTTTATTGCGACCTTATTGGAGTCAAAATACATACTAAAACTATAAAATCCAGCATAATCCTCACTCTTAGGCGTTTGTAAAGTTATTGTCGTTGAAGCTTTGCAGTAGATAACTTTACTCTTTTTCCCTTTAATGGTCACTTTATCATCACTCAGATACAAAGAGAAATCTTTTGTTTTCTGTTCTGTGACATTTGTAATTTTCACTGTCACAGGTGCATTCACGTATTTGCTATTATACGAGTTAAAAGTTACGGTTTTAGTGCTGGGTTTAGTTGCTGCTGAAATTGGTGTTGTCATAGAAAACAGTAAAATTAAAGATATTGCGACTAATATAATTTTTTTGTTCATTTTAATTCCTCTTTTCTTTTTGTTTTATTATCTAACAATTATAGTGCAAGTTTTTTTAGCTTTATTGCCGTCAGCAGCCGTGGCTGTAATTGTTGCTGTTCCTTTGCTTATAGCTTTTACTTTACCATTTTTGTCTACAGTTACAATTTTCGTGTTAGATGATTTCCAAGTCACGGTCTTTACTGTAGCATTTGCAGGGGTTATCGTAGGCTTTAAGACGTATGTTTTTCCTATAGCTAAGGAGAGTGATTTATTGTTTAGAGTAATACTCGTTATTTTTACAGTAGTCATTGCCAGTATTTTTGCTGTTTGGTCAGGCTTGTTAATTTGGTCGGTTCCAGTAATAAATAGATTTTTGTCGGATAAACCATATTTTTTGAGTAGTGAATCGTATGCTGACTTAGAGATTTTTTTATTATTTTGATAATATTCGGGGTTTTCAGGGTCATTATTATAATCCTTAAAAAAATTAGATGATTCAATCACTTTTCCATTTTTAATTTTTAAAATATGATACTCATCCGTCATATCATAACTGAAATCAACTAAATTGTTATTTGAAGAAAAAAACATACTTCCCTGCGTATATGTTTTGTCATATGTATAAAGTTTTCCCTTGTAGAAGTAAAAGAAGCGGCAGGTTTTCGTTCCGTCTTCACGTCTTTTTTCAGCAACCATTTCTTTGATACCATCACCATTTATATCGGCCAGATAAGCAGCATTAAAATCTGTTGTATCCTTGAAATAGTCGTTTAATGCTGTGGCGTATGGATG
>JAFACO010000343.1 GCA_023425485.1 Bacillota bacterium | reverse complement strand
AGTTTATGTGTATGGCTCTCATGATCTTTATAATGGACATGTATTCTGTCTTGGAGATTATGTATGTTGGTCAGCACCGGTAGATGATCTAGGTGATTGGAGATATGATGGTGTAATCTACCCAAAGACCGCTGACCCACTAAATAAGGAAGGAAAGATGTGTTTATATGCACCGGATTTGGTTCAGGGACCGGATGGAAAATATTATTTATATTATGTGTTAGATAAGGTATCTGTTGTTTCAGTTGCTGTTTGTGACAGACCAAATGGTAGTTTCGAATTTTATGGGTATGTGCATTATGAGGATGGCACACGCTTGGGAGAAAGGCAGGGGGACCAGCCACAGTTTGATCCGGCTGTACTGCTTGAGGGAGATAAGGTCTATCTATATACTGGATTCTGCCCGAAGGAGGACACTTCAAGAAATGGAGCAATGGTAACGATACTTGGGACGGATATGCTAACTGTAATAGAAGAACCGGGTTTTTTAGTACCAAGTGTTCCTTTCAGTGATGGAACAGGCTTTGAAGGACATGAATTTTTTGAAGCATCTTCCATTCGCAAAAAGGGAGATACCTATTATTTTATTTATTCTTCTATTGCCATGCATGAATTATGCTATGCTACAAGTAAAAGCCCGACAAAAGATTTTGTATATCGTGGAGTGATTATAAGCAACTGTGATCTACATATTGATAGCTATAAACCTACGGCGAAGCCTATGGCATATGGTGCCAACAATCATGGAGGTATCGTTGAGATAAATGGGGAATGGTATATTTTTTATCATAGACATACCAACGGAACATGGTATTCTAGACAAGGCTGTGCAGAGCTGTTAACGATTCTGCCGGATGGAACAATTCCACAGGTGGAGTTGACAAGCTGCGGTCTAAATCATGGTCCCCTTAGAGGGGAAGGAGAATATTTTGGATATCTTGCATGTAATCTGTTTACCAAGGAAGAGTCAATATATGTTGGTGGTGATCGCTTCCCTAAGATTATGCAGGATGGACGAGATGGTGATGAAGAACAAGGATATATTGGGAATATAACTGATTCAACGACGATAGGCTTTAAGTATTTTGATTGTCAGGGAGTGAAGAGAGTTAGAATTAAAGTTCGTGGATATGCAAACGGTATATTTGAGTTAAAAACAGCATGGAATGGACCAGTATTAGCACAACTTCCGGTAAATAACACCAATGTCTGGGAAGAATATGCTTCTGATTTAGAGCTTGAAGATGGAGTTCATTCTATTTATTTTACTTATACCGGAGGTGGTAATGCCAGCTTACTTTCTTTTACGCTAGAAACTTAACCGCATTGAATAACAGTGAAAAATACGGAGCACCCTATCATGTAAAAAAGGTAGGGTGTTTTTGGTATCGTTCGCTATCAATTAAGAGATTAGTTGGTATCGAACTTTTTTTGTTATAATATAAAAAATGTTATATAAAAATGAACCGATTTCATATTCATTACAATAAATAGTAAGAGATAAGATACAGATTAATTAGTTAAAAGGAAGGACAGCAAATATGACGGAAGAAGAGTTGAATTTATTAATAATAGCTTACGGAAGGCATTTATATAGTTTTTGCTGTAACCTTACTGGAAACAAATCAGAGGCAGAAGATCTGTATCAGGATACCCTCTTAAAAGCTGTTGAGTTACGCCACAAACTTGACAGCAGTGGCAATCCGAAAAGTTTTTTAATGGGTATAGCAGTTAAGATATGGCAAAACCATAAAAAGAAATATGCTGTCAGGCAAAAGATAGTGCAGTTCGAAGAACTTAAGGAAGAACTTTTACAGTATAAGGCTGGTACAAGTCTGCAACCAGAAGAGAAAGCTATTCGTAAAGAAACGATTCATACTGTTCGCAGGGAGGTAAAACGACTGCCTGAAAAACTGCAAATAATTATTTATATGTATTATACCGCTGAAATGTCTGTGGAGGACATAGGGAGAGCGTTACATATTCCAAAAGGAACGGTAAAAAGCAGACTTTATAAAGGAAGGATATTATTAAAAGAATTATTGGAGGTGCTTTATTATGGATAATATAGAGATAGATGAAATCTTAAAATCAGCCCTTTCTCCAATAGAAACGCCCTCAAGTGAATTAAATCAAAGAATATTAATGAAAATGGAGGAACAGCATTCAATGAAATGGTCAAAAACGAAGTGGATTGCAGCATGCGCTATTATATGTATTCTTGTTGTACCTACTACAATCTATGCAGCTCAAAGATTATTATCTCCAAAGGAAGTAGCGCTGGAAGTAGGGGACGATAAGTTAAGTGAATCCTTTGAAGAGGAGGGTGTAGAAACCTATCAGACAGAAACAGATGGTGCTTATAGGGTTACCTATCTAGGGTATGTGAATGGAAAGACTATGAGCGATAGGACAGGTTCTGCCTGGGAGCTTAACCCAGATAGGACTTATGTAGCGACTGCTATAGAAAGAGTAGACGGGGAAGACATATCATATATGGATAATTTGTTTGTGTCCCCTATTATTCAAGGGTTAAAGCCTTGGATGTATAATATAGCAACGATGAATGGAGGCTATGTATCTAAGATTGTTGATGGTGTCCTTTATCGCATCATAGAATGTGATAATATTGAAATGTTTTCTGATAAGAAGTTATACCTGATTGTTTCTGATACACCATTTTACAGTGTTGAAGCATATGATTATGACGAAGAAACCGGCTTGTTGAAAGCTAATGAAGCATATAAGGGGACTAATATTCAATTTAATATGGAATTGGATTCTACTAAGGCAGACAGTGAAAAGGCAGAGGCATATATAAAACAGCTTGAGGATGAATGGAATTCTCAAAGTGAAACTACGGAAGATAGTAATGCTCGACAAGGCCTGACCGAGAAAGATATATCTGAATTTCAGAAGGAAAAACTTTATACGGATGTTGAGAATGGAATCAACATTAAGCTGCAAAATGATGATCCGTACGGATGGGAATCAAACGGTGAATATGCGGGAACTACCTTCAGCTACTATTTAACAGTGGAAGGGGATAACATTGAATCACTAACCTATACCTTAAATAAGGGAGAGTTTTGCTATTGGCCAAGGAATGATGTGGACGCAAGGAAACTCTATGGAAATAAATATAGTATACCCTATGAGGAGCAGAAGGATATAGATTATTATTACTCAGTTAATGTAAACGCAATTTTCGAGGATTACGGATACGATGAGGAGTATCTAAAAAATCTTGCTGTGGAGGATAGTGAGGCGACATTTCAACTTTATCGTGATATATTAAATGATGCAATTGAATCAAATATACTAACAATGGAGATAAAGATGAAAGATGGAAGTATCATTGAAAAGGAATTGTCATTTAATAATCTTGATGAAGAAAACAGTGGGTTTTGGATTGATGTGCTGCTGAAGTAGGAATATAACGGCATAGTTTTTGAAAATACTTAGGAGCTACTGGAGACTAACAATAAGTTAGTTTTACAGTAGCTCCTTTTGTATCAGCTTACAGAAGAATTTTTGATTTTATAATTGCTAAATCGTGATATTTATTAATTCGTCCCCACCTTTTATAGCCTAAATCCTTTTCAAAGTTTATATATTTAATTCTCCACCTATCATTGTTAAATATTTCAATGCTTTTGGGGTTGTAGTATATGACTGTTATAAGTTTGTTTTTAAACATATCTGATAATATTTCTTCAAATTGTACTACAATTTCTTTTGAAAATGGATTATAAAAATAAAAGACTGTTCCATTAGGGGGGATATTTAGTAAAGCATTTCCGGGAATAATTGTAACATTCTTATATCTTGAAAATTGTTTTGCTGTTTGTCTTGCAATTGACCTATCCAGCTCTAATCCATATATTTTATTTTTGCATTTTTTAAAAATCCAATAGTTTATAACTCTGCCCTTACCGCATCCCACATCTACTAAAACATCATTTGTTCGAATTTTTACTAATTTGAAAATTATAGGTAAAACTGAATATTTTGAATGATAGATATCATTTGAACCAAGTGATTTGTAGGCGGTTTTAATGTTTCCATTTAATAATCGATGGCTGCATACTAAATCTATAATTAGGTCACAGACTCTTTCTCTTATACAGTAGCTAGCAGCATAAATAATATATTTCAAAGTTTTATATAAACCTTCATTATAGATTCTTTTAAATAGGCGTTGTCTTATATACATTTTGTAATCTCCCTAATATATTTTTGTGTTTTAAATAAAACTCGTAATTAGTGTTAACATCAATTTTTTTATTAACCAAAAGAAAATAAAAATTTCGTACACTATATCTCCTTTCTCATATTTGGCGTAATCAGGGGTAAGAACCCAGGATATAGTTACCTACAAATGGACGAAGTACAATAGTTTACATATAAATCACAATATATTACATAGTTAAGCAATTAACAAAAATTATAACAATAAAGTACACAATCTAAGAAATACCGTTTCTTCTGAAAACCTTTTTGAGATGTTATAGTTTACCCATAAACAAGTTATCCATTTACTAACGAAGAAGAGACTAAATCAGTTAGGAAGAAGATGAAGTTTATAAAGGGAAAAGGGTATCTATTAACCAAGGTAATACGTAACTGTATTATAAAAAGAAAAGGAAGGTAGAGGGTTTATGAAGAGAATTATTAGTTTAATTATGGGTGTAGTATTGGTAGGAACTTTATTGGTGGGATGCAGTGCAAAAAATGATGATACGAAGACACCAGGCAACGGAAATGAGCCAACCAAGAGTGCAACAGACACAGACAAAAAGCAATTTCGTGTTGCTTATATTGCAAGAACACAGTCTGACTCCTTTGCAGCATGGCTTGCAAATGAGATGAAGGCAGCAGCAAAAGAATATGATGATATCACACTTGATGTATTTGATGGTCAGGCAGATGACGAGAAAGAAAATGCAGCTATTGAAAATGCAATTACAAACGGATATGATGCAATCATCGTTCAACCTAACAATGGTGAGGCACAGAGACCTTATGTTGAGAAAATCGTTAAAGCTGGTATCATTGCAATTACAACCAACGCACGTATTTCAGGTATTGAAGGTGCATCTTCTGTAGATGCTGACCCTTACAAACAAGCAGCAGTTAACGCAGCACTTGCTTTAGAGCAGGTTCCACAAGATGGTAAAGTTGTAGTACTTAATGGACCTTCCGGTAATTTCCATGCAGATGAAAGAAGAAAAGCATGGCAGGCAGAGTTCTTTGATAAGAG
>JAFACO010000035.1 GCA_023425485.1 Bacillota bacterium | reverse complement strand
GAATACACCTGCAATCTCTGCGTCCATCAATAAATCCATTTTAATTCTTTGTATCTTCTCTGGTTGCTCATATTTTGGTTGATTCCAGTATTCATTTACATTCGTTAGGTTAATTAGCTGAAGAAGTGTGTATTTGCTTGTTTCTTTAATGAGGGACCAGACTTTTCCCGGTTCGCCGCAAGAGGAAAACATGATTTCCGGACGTTCTGGAACCGATAATTTGATATCCTCATTAATTCCATTTGCTGCTGTCATGGAAATATCCATTGCATTTGACTCAAACAATAGTTTAGCATAACGAACCGTAAAATCGCAATAAGCTCGTACCGTTGGCAGGAAATTTTCTTTCAGGGTTGCATAATTCACATAATAGCTGTCACGTAGAATACCATTTGTTTCACCGTAGACCAACTGTGTTCCACCAGAGGCCAAAATAACAGCATTGGCAAGTAGTAAGGAGGTTTGCGCAGCCAGAATATCTTCCTCGGTTGTGACATTTTTAAAAGCTTCCATGTATGCTGCCAGAATTACTTGTTTGCCACCAAGGTATTTCGCTTCCCGTATCAATGTATAAAGATGATGATAGGTTACATGCGGAGGCCATACCTCTATGTAAACTGCATCCTGTCCAGTACCTGCTATATACTCTACAGGCCAGTTATTTACTGCATTAAAGATAACTCCTGCATTGGAATCCACCTCTTTTACTGATTTTTTAGCTTGTTCTATCATACCAGGGAAGGTTTCTGCCAAGGATAGGCGTTCCTTCTTATCGTCCCATACGAACTTAGGAAATCCATAGGTATCCATATGAATTCCTTGAAAGCCAAGTTCCTTTACCGCGCGTACATATTCCTTAACAATATGTTGATACCAAGGGGTCTCTTCTGAGGTATTCATAAATACCAACCAATCCGCAAAATACAGCGGTTCACCATTTTTCTTAAAAACTGCCCAAGAAGGATTTTTCTCATAAGCCTCTTTGCTGGCAGCATAAACTGCTCCATACGCGAAAGGCCTAATTCCATTTTCTTTACAGGCCTGCACTTTATTTTTAATGGTTTGTAATGAAATTTTACGACCCAGGGGTTCTAAGTATTCCTCCTCCAAGGATACCAGGTTGTCATGACGGTACATCCAGTCATAGAATTGAAGTGCATTTAAATGCAGTTTCTTTGCACTTAAGATATCCGTGGTATCCTCCTTCTCCTCTGGCGAAAAGTCAGATAAAAATCCATATCGGATTTGATAATCACTCGGATTTGCAATATCAAATGCAGTATGTAAAACTCTGTTATTATTCTGCTCTTTCTCTACAACTACCACATCTACCCCGTAATTACCCCTGGGTAGTTTTAAAGGTAATCGATAAAAGATAAATTCCTTCTCAAATTCAGAAGCTTCGACCCTTTTTTCTATAATAATTTCATCTAGCACAGTAACCTTAATTTCTAACGATGTAATATGATCAATGACTTCCGACTCCAGTAAAATAGTTACAGTTTCATTATCGAAATACTGTGCCTTTTCTGGATAACAGTCAACTTTGGTTAAGTAGTTCATGTTTTAGGTAAGCCTCCATTCTTAGTTTTATTCTTTGATTGAGCCCTCAGCTAATCCTCCGACCACCGCTTTCTTTTGAAAGAATATGAATAAGAGAATAACCGGTATTTGAGTAATAATTGATGCTGCAAAAACCCATTCCCAACGGGTAGCGTGCTGTCCATTCAGCCTTTGCAGCAACATAGGAAGTGTAATCATTGCTTCATTTGATCCAAGTAATACCTTTGCGGTAAAATACTCTTCCCAAATTCCCTGTAGAGCAAATAAGGTCATGGTTCCAATGGCTGGCTTTGACAGAGGAAGCATTATTTTTGAAAATATGGTTTTATGAGTGCCTCCATCGATAATTACAGATTCTGCAAGTGCATCCGGAAGTCCTTTAAAGAAGCCACGAAGAAAGAAGGTATACCCACAGACTCCAGTAGCAACATAAATTAAGATTAATCCAGATCTTGTTCCTACAAGACCATTAGCAAGACCTTCCATTGGCAGCTTTATGTTACTCAAGGTAATAAATTGAGGAATAATATTTAAAAATCCCGGTACCATTAGCGTAAAAAGATATAGTTTAAATAACGTTTCTCTTCCTGGAAACTTAATACGAGCAAATCCATATGCGGATAATGTTGCAATTACCACTTGAATAGCTACGGTTAATACCGTATTAACGACGCTATTACGAAATGCTGCAGTGAAAATATCCAATTGCAGTATATATTCATAGGCATCAAAAATTATTTGTTTAGGGATAATTCTTGGTGGATACGGTAAAGAAAAACTAAACTGCTCAAAAGAGTTGGATATCATAAATAAATATGGTAAGGAGAATACTGCCAATGCAGCTAAGAGCAATAACCCAATTTATAGCTGTCCAATCCATTCAGATATTTTTTTACTTTTATGTTTTCTCATGCCAAATCCTCCTTATCATCTCCATCTAGCTTAAATCCCTTATTTAGCAGGATTGTTACGAGAAGAATTGTGATAGAGGTAATCATTCCGATTGCAGATGCTTCTCCAAATTCAAATTGATTAAAGGCTTTGTCGTATAATAAATATTGTAAAACAGATGTTTTACCATTTGGATTTCCTGAAGTTAGCAACATAACCTGAATGAACACATTAAAAGATCCAATAATCATGTTTACGAGAACATAAAAGGTTGTAGGTTTTAACAATGGGATTACGATTTTACGGAACTTTTGCCAGGATGAAGCCCCATCCAAAGAAGCTGCTTCATATAATTCCTTAGAAATTCCCTGCAAAGCTGCCATATAGATTAACATTGCCCATCCAGTATTCTTCCAAATCCCCATAATCCAAATAGCAAAATTACCAGTCCATTCTCTTAAAAGCCAGGGAATATAGTTCTCAGTCAGATGTAAAACATCTACAAGAATATAGTTGATTAAACCCCTGTTACTGCTATTAAACATATATTGAAAAACTAATCCTACAATTACCCAGGAGGTAATAACAGGGAGATAAAAGCCGACCTTAAAAAGTGTCTTACCCTTCTTCAAATTGTTAATTAAAAAGGCAAACAACATTCCCAGAAATATAATGCAAGGTACTGTAATAATGGCATAGAGAAAGTTATTACGCAAAGCATACCAAAATTTGTTGTTATGGTCGCTAAAGATTGCTATAAAATTATCTAAGCCTCTCCATGTGATTTCTCTATTTACAATTTGATATTCCGAAAACGATATTCGAATTGTAAAAATCATGGGGTATAAAACAAAAATACTAACTAAAATGAAGCCCGGAAGTATGAAGGGAAGGGCAGCTCTCAAATTATTTAATCCCAGCTTTGTATTACGTTTTCTTATACTTCTACTAATTTCTGACACAATTTCACCCCTTTATGAGGATTGCCGCAATTAAAAAGAACATTGCGGCAATCTGGTTGCATCTATGCAATTTACTTTTTTACTTAGCTAATTCTGCATCAATTAGTGCTGCTGCATTCTGAAGCTCCGTATGAACATCAGCCTTGTTAGCAAAAATGTTCATCATTGCATTGCTCCAGGTTTCACCAATTGCAGTATGGTTTGGAGACGGAATTCTGGCACTCGCTGATTCTAATTGTTTCATATACACTGACCATACTGGATTTTCCGTTACTTGTGTATTATTAACCAAATTCTTTAGTACAGGGATTTGACCCACCTCTAACATTGCGAGCTGCACTTTCTCAGAGGTCATAAACTTTGCAAACTCAAAAGCTGCTGCTTTATGTTCGGAAGCTTCAAAAATAGCTAGGTTCTCACCACCTACGACTGAGGCACTTCTACCATTATAGGTTGGTATTACCGCAGGAACTATTCCCTGTTCCAGATTTTCTTCATAGGAACCAAAGAACCAAGGTCCCTCAAAGAACATAGCATACTCTCCTGTTCGAATTCCGTCCCAGGCATCCACTGACCCATCAACATCACGAATGGTAAACACTTTATTTTTTTGCAGTTCAAGGAGTTTATTAATGGCATCAACACTTGCTGGGCTATCCAGATATCCTGTTGCCTTAGTAAATCCTTCATCAGTTAAAGTACCACCAAATAACCAAAAGTAGGGATAAAGATCCCAATCGCCAACTCCCGATACATTTAATAATGGCACCTCTGACTTCTCGGCCGCTTCGAGAAACTCCTCCATTGTAGCTGGTACTTCTTTTAAACCGATAGCTTCCAGGGCTTTTAAATTAACCACAGCTGCTTTCGTATTTGTATCTAGTGGCAATCCATAAAAGTGCTCCTTATAAAAATTAGTAGATAAAGGTCCCTCTAAGAAACTGTCCTTTACGTCACTAAAGCCTTCAAAATCATCCAGTGCTACGATACCCCCCACCTCTGCATAAGCGGCAGTATTTACGATATCGATTCTTGCAACATCTGGTGTCTGTCCCGTTCCAAACGCGGTTACCATCATTTGATGGAATTGACCACTATCTTGGCGAACTGCTTCAATCGTTATGTTTGGATACATCTCCTGCCACATTGGTATAACGACATCTTTTAACTGTGCTTCCTCTCCATCACCATAGGTATGCCAAAAGGTCAATGTGATTTTTTCCTCCGGGTCAACCGTATTATCAACAGAAGAAGCCTTATCATTGTTACCCTTGTCCTTTCCATCTGACTCTTCCTTCGGCTTACTACATCCGGATATGACTACAACAAGAAATGTCAATACTAATACGATAGATAAAAGTTTTTGAATTTGCTTATTCATTTTTACTACCTCCCATGTGTTTATTATGTTTTTATTATATAAGATGATGTAAAATAACATAATAAACGGAAACTATATTTTTTGTACTTTAGCTACTTTTTCAGTAACAATAGTTATATAGGCACATACATCACATTCCTTTTTTATTCATATCTCTAATGTAAAAAGCAACCTGATAGGGAAATAATTCATCTGCATTGCTTAGTTCATTACCTAAAATCCTCTTAATATTCTGAATTCGATAATTCACTGTATTTCTATGGGTAAAAGTTTCTTCTGCAACACGCATAAGGCTGCGATCATTCTTTAGATAGCTTCTTAGGGTATTAACATAACTACTGCCATGACCCTTATCATAATCTTCCAGTGCTCCTAATATTTCATTGGCATAATTAGCGAGTATATCCGTATCCTCAATGGAAAAAAGAATTTTAAAGAAACCCATTTCTTCGAAATGTATCATCTCTTTCCCTGTTCCTATTGACATCCTCATTGCAGTTCTAGCTCTTTTGTAGCTGATTGAAAGATTATTAATATGATTTATACTTGGTCCGATACCCATATAAAAATTCTTTTCTTTTACAAAATAAGAAAAGCTTTGTTTTATTAGATTTGGTAATTCCTTGTATTGTTTATCCTTTCTTTTATTAAGAATCAGAACAAGAAAATCCTCCATTCGAATAAGTCCGTAGGACGTATTGATTTTGTCATTGCCCTTCCAGATACCAAATAAGTTTTCCAGCTTTATGATAGCCTGATTATAATTTAATTCTTCCCCAATTGTTTTTTTAACATAAATGCAAAAAACTTGAAAATTCCCTTCTATATCATATCTTTCTCCTAATATCTGCTTAATGTCTTCCAATACATAACGCCCATGAATAATCTCTCGAAACGTATTACCTATATTTTTTTCTATTTGGTTTTGTCCAATAATCCGCATGCAATAAGCTTGAATTAGCTCGGTTATTGATATTTCCCAGGGCATTTCAAGTAAAGGGAAATTATGTGCCTCACACCATTCAATGACTTCTTCCGGTATGACTTTTAAATACATTCCAGTGTTAATTATAATACCAGCACATTCTTCCTCCACCATTTCTTGAACCAGCTTCAGCAGCCACCCAGGCTGAACAGCTTTCATACCTGTAGTAATAGTCAATTCCTCTCCATGAAATCTGGATACAATCGTTTCATCCTCCAGCATATGTACCCAGCTTACTACCGTATCCATACCAGCTTTCCCGGCTACTATCTTAAGTTGAAATTGATTTTTAGTTTCTTCATAAAGTTCCCAATAACGTACTGCCATAGCGCACATCCTTCCACCTACTAAAGACTCAACCTAGAATATCTATTGTTATATATTTTATTTGTATCGCCAGCACAAATATTATGTATATATTTAGATTACCAGATTATATACAAAAAATCAATTTACTCATATAATTTAATTGTAATAAAGAACATTAGATAGATTTTATAAATAGGAAGGAGAATACTTTATGTATATTGGCAGCACAAATTTATTCTTAGATACAAATAAATATGATACTATAGTTCCTTCTAGCTTGATTGCTTCTGAGAAATATGAATATTGCGAAGATTTTTATCATTCCATGATGTCAAAACAAAAGTCAAGATTCTTTCGAAGAAAAAGCAAATAGAATGTGTACTACTAACACATTATTATCATATGAAAACAACCAAAAAACACGCTAGGATAAGCGTGTTTTTTTATGCGAAAATACGTAATATTAAATTGATTTTATTGCTTTGTTTCTTCATAAATATCATAGATAAAACGTTCGTAATTCTCCCTTTGGGTATGTAGGTTGTCAAATAAAACTTTATCTAAGGTTAATTCGGAATTTATATACTCCGAATCCATATCCTTAATTATGTTATACATATTATTCTCAAAGAGATGACAGAGCCTATATCCAATTATAT
>JAFACO010000272.1 GCA_023425485.1 Bacillota bacterium | reverse complement strand
GGTGAAGAGTAATATTGTTCCCGATATTCTTTTGGTGTCATTCCTACGTGTTTCTTAAAGACCGTGATAAAGTAGCTTTGTGAATTGAAGGATAATAAATCACTTATTTGGCAAGAGGTATACCGGGAGCAGGATAATAAAGTCTTCGCTTCATTCACTTTCTTATCTTCAATATAAGACATAAGAGTCTTACCGGTCTCTTTACGGAAGAGAAAGGATAGATATTTTGGAGTTAAATTCACTTCCTTCGCCAATGCAGCTAATGTTAATTTATCATGAATGTTTTTAGCAATATAGTTCATACAGTTAGAAATTGCTTTTGAATAGGTTAATTGTTTCGATTTGGCTTTTGATACACGTTCCGTGAAATCAAGAGCCATTTTTTCGTTTAGTAGGCTTAACTCATATAAGGTCACACAACTTTCCATTTGCTTAATATAAATGTCACTAAGGGTGAAGGCAGACTCTTCCTCCAATCCTCCTTCTATGGCATATCTGGTTACAAGAGTAGTGTTTGCAATACACCCATAAAAGAGCTGCTTAAACGGATTTTTAGACATACTACCGTATTTTGTTTGTGGAAGAGCCTTATAGGTAGATACCAGCCTTGCCACATCCCCATCTTTTACACAGTTTAGTACGGTAAGTTCCTGACTGTAAGGAGTGTGAATTTTAGAATCTTCTTTGTTTTCAAAAAGTTCATATATAAATTTATGAGCTAATGAATTAACGAGCGAAGAAGAATTGTAATTAACAATCTTCTCATTACTAGGTGCTTCATTTTTTAATAGCAGCATCATAATCCGTAAACACGAACTAAAAGAAGCAAGGGAAACTATCGGCAAATTTTCAACTAAATTTTTTAGCATCTTTGTATTCATTTCAGTTGCAAAGGAAAGAGAACGCATTTCAATAATATGAAAGAAACTAGACAAAAGCATTGGACCGCCGACAAAATAAAAAGTTTCCTTATTGCGCTCAAAGGAAAAAATATAATATAACTCATGTTCAAAACATAATACTTCAAAGTCAGGGTTTGTGACTTTAGTAAAGAGCTTTTTCATAATATGAGGAAAGGCTTCTAATAATTCGGAAGAGTTGCTAGAGAAAAAGTAAGTAATAATTTCTAGATCTTTATCCAGCAGACAGAGTGGTATTCTGTTGTATTCATATAATTCTTCAATTATTAATTTTTCGGATACTGTTAAGCACATCGTACTGCTCCTTTCGTAATTTATAAAGTAAATGTACAACAAGGAACCAGTTAGTTGCTCCTATACTCACGCATCGTATTTTTACTATTTATTAAATATGAATATATAAATTAGTATAAAAAATGTCAAGAAATTATGATATAAAAAGCGAAATATTAATATTATATATGATTATCTGATGTTAAAGTTATCCTATGAGTATTAAGGCAACGGATATTCATACTTGCAAAACTATAGATTTATACAAGTTATATAAATCAAAATACGGAGAGGTGTTTATGGGCAATAAAGGAGCAATAAAAAAGAGAGAAAAGATATTCTATGGGTTAGGAGATATGGGTAACAACGTGGCATATGGTGCCATAGGTTTCTACTTTGTGTTTTTTCTTACGGATGTTGCAGGAATATCACCGTTATGGGCGGGATATATCTTTATGGTGGTTCGTATTTGGAATGCAGTTTGTGATTTATTCATGGGAGTTTGGTCCGATCGAACCAGAACTCGGTTTGGAAGAAGACGTCCATTTCTACTTTTTGGCGCAGTCCCACTTGGAATTGGATTTGCACTGCTTTGGATTGTACCTTTTGAAGGAACAACTCATTTGATTATTTATTATACTTTAATTGGTATATTGTTTAATACTCTTTATTCGCTGGTTTCAATTCCATATAATGCACTGTTACCGGAAATGTCACAAGATTATGATGAGCGAACGAGTATTTCCGGCTATAAAATGGCTTTTTCTTTCGTTGGATCACTATTATCTGCAATGGGAGTAACACTTATTGTTGACGCCATATATCCAGGAAAAAGTATGTACATAGAGAGCTTTCCAGTTATGGGTAAAGTACTAGCGCTCATTCTAGTTGTGTGCATTTTGTTCGCCTTTGGTGGCACCAAGGAGCGTGTGGAGCCAATGAAGGTAGAGAAACAGGAGAGCCTTATTAAAAATCTTAAATCTCTGCTTAAGTTAAGAGAGTTTAAGATAGTGCTAGGGGTTTTCATATTTAATATGGTGTCCTTTGATATTATCATGGCACTTTACATTTATTTTATGAAGCATGTACTTAAGATTTCGGATGATTTGAGTTATATTTTTATGGCGATTCCACTTGTGGCGGCGGTAATTGTAACACCTTTGTGGGTTGGTATCAGTAATAAAATAGGAAAGCAAAAAACATATACAATATCTGCTATCTATTTTTTAATACCGTTAGTTTCCTGTATGTTTATTCATGCAGAAAGCATTGTATTTACTGCAGCAGTCACAGTTCTCATCGGTATTGGCATATCAGCATCACAGGTTTTGGTATTTTCAATCCTTCCAGATGTAGTTGAGGTAGATGAATTAAAGAATGGAGTAAGAAGAGAGGGTATCATCTACGGTTCCACAATGCTTTTATATAAAATAAGTTCGGCAATCATTGTTGCAATTGTTACTGCAGCAATGGGATGGTTTGGATATGTGGAAAGTGTAGGTAATACAGTAGCAGTACAGACAGAGAGTACGATATTGGGAATTCGATTGCTGATGAGTGGTATGCCAGCATTATGTCTCGTGTTATCAGTATTATTTATACGTAAATTAGCCATTGGCAAAGAGAGCTTTGAACATATAAAGAAATCAATTACAAAAACAGAGTAAGGTATGAAAGTGATGGGTATTTATATGGAAAATAATAATGTATGGAAAGATAAAGCACGAGAATTAGTTGCACAAATGACATTAGAGGAAAAAGCAGGTTTGTGTTCTGGACGAGACTGTTGGCATACGAAACCCATTGAGCGTTTGGGGATAGATGCTATTATGATGTCTGATGGCCCGCATGGTTTAAGAAAGCAGGTGAATGCAACTGATAATCTTGGAATTGGAGCCAGTGTTCCTGCGGTCTGTTATCCAACAGCGAGTGCGCTAGCTTGTAGCTTTGATCGAGAATTAGTGTATGATGTTGGTAAAGCCATGGGAGAGGCTTGTGTTCAAGAACAGGTTTCCGTAATTTTAGGTCCGGGAGTGAATCAAAAGAGAAGTCCGTTATGCGGACGCAATTTTGAGTATTTCAGCGAAGATCCTTTTCTTTCTGGTGAACTTGCTGCCAGTATGATTCAGGGAATACAAAGCACAGGAACCAGTACTTCATTAAAGCATTTTGCGGTAAATAATCAAGAAAAGCGTAGATTGACGATTAATGCAGTTGTAGATGAAAGAGCTTTAAGAGAAACCTATCTAAAGGCCTTTGAGATTGCAGTCAAAAAAGGAAAACCGGATACTGTTATGTGTTCCTATAATCGTCTGAATGGAGAATACTGCAGTGAAAATCAATACGTTTTAACAGATATTCTTAGAAAGGAATGGGGATTTGACAAGGCTGTAATCTCTGATTGGGGAGCAGTACATGACAGAGTAATGGGAATTAATGCAGGTCTAGACATTGAAATGCCAGGTAACAATGGTTACAATGATAAAAAACTAATATCAGCTGTAAAGAATCAGTATTTATCCGAAGCAAAGCTGGATAAAGCAGCTATAAATGCCTGTGAGTTAATCTTAAAAGGAATGAAAAACAAAAGACAGGGATTCCAATATGACAAAGAGAACCATCACCAGCTGGCTGTAAAAGCGCTGGAGGAATCAGCGGTTTTATTGAAAAATGATGGAATGCTTCTACCTGGAAACCTACAGCAGAAAGCAGCAGTCATTGGAGCATTTGCAAAGACACCTAGATATCAGGGAGCAGGAAGTTCCAAGATTAATCCAATTATAATTGAAAACGCCTGGGATGTATTAGTAGAACTTGGGGTTAATGTTACCTATGCCAAAGGGTATACCTTAGATGCAAAAGGAAATAAAGCAGAGGAAGCAAGATTAATCAGAGAGGCTTGTGAGACAGCAAAAGATAAAGATATTGTATACCTTTTTGCAGGTTTACCCGAAGGGTATGAATCTGAAGGGTTTGACCGTAGGAGTTTAGAGCTTCCAGAGGTGCAGAATAAGTTAATTGAAGCGGTAAGTGAGTATAATTCTAATATTGTAGTCATTTTAATTGGAGGAGCACCCGTTGTACTTCCCTGGATTGATAAAGTGAAATCTATACTTTTAGCCTATCTTGGAGGCGAAGGAGTTGGCAGAGCAATCGTTAATTTGTTACTTGGGTCTAAAGTGCCCTGTGGTAAGTTAGCGGAGACTTGGCCAAGAAAGTTGGAGGATATACCTTGTTATAATTATTATCCGGGTGGAAGACTTACCACAGAATATCGGGAGAGCATTTTCGTGGGATATCGCTATTACGAAAAAGCACAGAAATCGGTGTTGTTCCCATTTGGACATGGTCTTTCTTATGCAAACTTTACTTATTCTAATTTAAACTTAGAACGAAAAACGTGTAATTTTGGAGAGTCATTTTCAATTTCATTTCATATCACCAATAACAGTAATAGAACAGCAAAGGAGACGGCGTTCATCTTTGTAGCACATGAAAGTGAGGTTGTAATCTTACCGAAAAAGGAATTACGGGAATTCATTAAAATTGAGTTAATGCCAGGTGAAACAAAAGAAATAACTATGACCCTTGATACCAGTACTTTTAGTTACTATAATACAATTACAAAGGATTGGTATTGTGAAAGTGGGGTTTATCAAATTATGGTTGGTCCTTCATTAAAGGATTACTCGTTGAAGGAAAGTATTCATATCATAAGTCCAATTATGCCGCAGCCAAACTATACTATAAGTGCACCCAGCTACTATCAATTATCAAATAAGATATTTGAAGTTGATAAAAGAGAGTTTGAGGCACTATATGGAAGTGCTCTTCCGGTGGACAGCCAGAAGGCAAAACGTCCCTACGGCCCAGAGAACACCTTGGAAGATGTTAATCATACGTTAATAGGTAAAGTTATACTTATGTATGCAGATAGAATGGCTAGAAAAGCAGCAAAAGTGGAAAAAGAGCAGGAAGGAATGATATCCGCTACTATAAAGGAGATGCCTTTTTTTGCAATGGTTGCAAACGGAGAAGGCGGACTTCCTGAAAATGTAATGGAAGGTATTTTGGAGATGTTAAATGGGCATTACTTTAAAGGAATTCGAAAGTTGTTGGGCTAGACATACGAATTCAGTAAAGGAGAATTTTATGATAAAGGTTAATAAAACTATTAATGGGACAGAAATATCTGATTATACAAACGCACAAAAACCTGAGTATGCAGAATTATGTGGATTTTTAAGAAAAGAAATCGAGAATAGTTTGACAGATGCAACCTCTAAATTGTATCATGGTTCTCCAGTTTGGTTCATTGATGAGATACCAGTGGTAGGATATAATGCCACTGCTAAAGATGTTAATCTGCTTTTTTGGAGTGGACAATCTTTCCAGGAGCAGAGTTTAATCGCAGCTGGTAAGTTTAAGGCGGCTCAAATTAAGTATAGAAAGATTAATGAAATTAATATTGAAGAACTGCAAAGATGGCTATCAAAGTCGAAAGAGATTATATGGAATTATAAAGAACTACCTAAGTTAAAAGAGCTAATAATATATAAAAATAATATTTTTTAAATTAAAAACCCTTTGTAATTGGCAAAGGGTTTACATTTATATTAAAATTAGTAATGGTAATTATTATTGTTATAGTGTATAATAATGGAATAATTTGAACTATACTTCTTGAAACATAGATATCCTTATGTTAAACTTGTACCAGTTTAATGAGTATAATGTACTATAAAACGAGTTTTTAATATTGGATTTGCGTCAAGTAGCAAGTGTAATAAATTTTAATATGGAAAGGTAATGCCTATGAAAAGACACAGAAATCACAGAAGAAGAAAAAAAAGGGAGAAAAAAAGTCACCCAGTGCTAAGGGTCTTCAGTATGCTCCTAATTCTCACCATGATATGTCAGATAATCCTACCGCAAGTAGCACTTGCAGATCCTGATATTGATTTAACGGGTCAAGATGACTATCTTGTAGTTCATAATGCTTCAGGAACTTATCCTGTTACAGGTGGACCCTCGCTAATATCGGTTACCAAAGCAGATAATAGTGCAATATTACCGACTGGTAATACCTATTCAAATGTACCAGCAGGTGCTAAATTAAAGATAACCTATGTGTTTCATTTGGAAGATGGAGATGATGAAGGTACTACTGAATATGAGTATAAGGATGGTAGTTACTTTACCTTTGAATTACCAGAGGGAATTACATTTAATAACCCAGTTGGTGCACAGTCTGAAATTCACGCGACTGATACAACCGATCCAGAAAATCCAGTAGACTGGCTCTTAGGTACCTGGGGCATTGAGAGTGATGGTAAAACTGTTAGAATTAACCTAACAGATGCGACAAGTTTAAATGCCCACAAAAACAGATGGGGTGCTGTTAATATAACAGGAACCTTTGATGCTGTGGAAGGTGCGGAGGATCCTAAAAGTTCCATTCAATTAGGAACACAGACGATTAATTTCATCCGAACCCTACCACCTCCACCAGAGATGGGACTTGCGAAAGAGGGCAGTTATAACCCGAGTGATAATACCATTACCTGGAAGGTCACAGTGACACCTCCCACTGGAGTTGCATTGACGGGCTATAAATTAGCTGATAGTTATAGTGCAAATCAGACCTATGTTGCAGAATCTTTTCAGAATGGAGGAATAAGTGTAGCAGATGCTGAACTGGAATTTGCTACGAATAAGATAACCTATACCTTTCCAGACCCCACGGATGGAACGCAGATAATTACATATAAAACGTCACCTAACACTTTCGGAGCAGAAACAGGGAATAGTGCAGCTACTGATGGATCTAACTTTACCAACAATGCATCTATTCTTCGAGGTGAAGATACCATAAAAGGCCCAGTAAATGCAGCCGTAGCAGTTGACTGGATTAATAAAAGTGGTACAAATGAAAATAATGACGAACATATCATGAAGTGGACTATTAATGTAACAGTACCCGAGGGCGGTACAATTACAGGAGTTTCCGTAAAAGATACTCTTTCCTCAGGGCAGGAAATGGTTAAAATCTCCCCTTATTTGGCACAGTATAAAGTGGGTACCGGAACTGCACAGAATATGTCAGAAGATAACAGTGGTGATAATGAAACCTACTCTGTTAATGGACAAGAAATAACATTCAACTTACCGGATCTTTCTGAAGACACAACGATAGTATATTATACCAAAATTACTAATCCGCAAGCTTCCCTTAATAATAACGGAACGATAACCTTTACTAATTTGGCAGCATTATCTTGGGACCAAATGCCAAGTGGTACATCAACTTCGCCCTCCGATAAATCCAATGTAGATATTGTTGGAAGTGGAGGACTTCTTAGTAAAGGTTCAGGTGGAGGTACCGAAAATTATGGAGTTGGAAAGGATATTATCCAATGGACCATTACTGTAAACCAGAGTAAGATTACAATTCAAGACGCTGTAATTGAAGATAGTATTCCAGTAGGACAGGTCCTTCTAATTGATAGTACCCATCCTTTTATAGTGAAAAAGGGTGCGTCAAATTATTTTACAACAACAACTGCAGCTACTGATGTTGGATTTAGTTCGACTGATAGTTTTACAAATAAATTTAAGTATATATTTGATGATGAAGATACCTTAACGCCAGGTAACACCATTGCATCTACCTATACCATTCACTACTATACGCGAATCATAGATACTACTGCGGGAAATAAAAATGATACCACTGGTCTTGAACTGCTTTATTCCAATGGATCAAAAAGTTATGGTAATGATGTGAAACTCACCCGAACTGGTGACACAGAAGTAACCACTTCCGGAACAAAAAGCTATAACAGCCAGATGCTCGCCAAATCAACGCCAATTGCATATAATTATTCAGACCGTACTACGCAATGGAGACTTGTAGTTAATCGTAACCGATTGCCTTTAAACAATGCAGTAATTACGGACACACTTCCTGCTGGATTAGAGCTTTTGATAGGACCTGAATATTCTTTTGCAGTAGTAAACAGTACAACATCAACTACCATTGCTACGACACCATCCAGTGGAGTAACTGGAAGTACGAATTTCACAGTTGAATTGCCTGCTTCAACCTCGGATCAATATACCATTACTTTCTTTACAAAATTAACAGATGAAGCATTGGTATCACAAGGACAGGCCAATAAAACATATACGAACACGGCAAGGTTAGATGCGGATGAGGTTAGTAATCTTACTGCAACTGCAAACATTACAGTAGGCAATCCAGTTGTAACAAAGGGATATACCTATGAAACCGGATCCGATATTATTAAATGGTCAGCTGCAATAAATGCAGGACAGGTTGAGCTAAAAGATGCTGTGATTAGTGACCAGTTAAATGCAGATTTAATTCTGGACCCAGCATCAGTTAAGCTTTATAAAGTAAATGTCAGTAGTTCAGGTGTAGTTGCAGCTGCTTCATCGGGTATCGAAGTTGACCCAGAAGATTATACAGTAACTTTACCTACTACGCAGAATAATAACACCTTTAAAGTGAATTTACCGGATGGCGATAAGGCGTATCGCTTGGAATTTGATACCTTTATAGTTGCGGATAATCTCAACGTCGTAAACCACATTAGTTTGACAGGGGAGACGGGTAGTCCTGCCGGTAATGCTAATGCTGCACAGATTACGATTAACAACCTTTGGGCCAGCGGAGGAAGTGGTAGTAAGTCATTGACTGTCCATAAGGTGGATGAAAACGGAAATCCTATGGAGGGAGCCACCTATCGTTTGCTTAACGTCAATAAGCAACCTATCAGGAAGAGTGGTGCGTATCAGGAAGCAACTACTGATGTGAACGGGAATGCCATATTTAAAAATCTTGCCTCCTGGGTATTTTATGTAGTTGAAGTTTCTCCGCCAGAGGGTTACTTGATTAATCCCAATTATGTTGGTGGGGACCGATTAAATTCAGACTTAACATTTGAAACCAGTGATGCTCCAGCCTTGGGTACCCTTAACTTTACCAAAGAAGCAGCAGATGGAACACCCCTAAGTGGAGGTTTGTTTACCCTTACTGGTAAAGACTATTTGGATAATACGATTAATAAAACTGCTGCAAGTGTAAATGGGGTTGTTACCTTTACAAACCTACCATTAGGAGATTACACTGTTGAAGAGACTACTGCTCCAGAAGGCTATGTTGAGACTAGTGAAGTAATTACAGCCAAGGTTGCCTATAATTCAGACATGACCGACGTAGATGTCATCATTACCTCCGTAAGTAATAAGTTAGTGAATCAACCATTACCAGTTGCTACAATTACATTGAATAAAGTTAACAATAAATCTGAGCCTTTAGAAGGAGCAGAATTCACACTTTATGACAATCATGGAGCAGCTATTGGCACCGCTATTTCACAAGCGAACGGTGAGGTAGTATTTAATGAGGTTCCTGCTGGTACATTTACAATTCGAGAGACAAAAGCACCAAATGGATTCTACAATTCTGGCTCTGCAATAAATGTGGTAGTAACCTATAATGCTGATCGAACAGATACAATCGTCACAGTAACTCCGGGTACAACAGTTCAAAATAACCCTATTGTGATACCACCACCAGCTACACCAACTGCAACTATTGAATTAATTAAAACCAATGGAACGAATAGTTTGGCAGGAGCAACCTTTGAGTTATATGATTCTAATGGTAGCTTTGTGCAACGAGCGGTTTCTACCAGTAATGGATTGGTTAAATTTACAGGTGTAGAAGTAGGTGATTATACCATTCGTGAGACAATTGCACCAAAAAATTATGTTAGAAGCGATGAGGTGATTACCGCAGTTGTTACCTATAATGCAATGAATAATAGTGCAACTGCAAAAGTAACTCCAGAGGGGCCAATTGTAAATAACCTTGATGAAACATTATCTGGAACAATTGAGTTACTTAAGACAAATAAGTCTGGACAACCCTTAGCAGGTGCAGCTTTTGAACTTTATAATGCAAAGGGGAGCGCAATCTCTATTGCAACTTCCGGTACCAATGGTAAGGTTGTATTTAAGGGGGTTCCACTTGGAAATTACACAATTCGTGAAATTAGTGCCCCGGTAAATTACGTTAAAAGCGATGCAGTGATTACTGCAGTAGTATCCTATAATGAGCAAGATGGTAATACTTTAGTAACCTTATCTCCGGATGAACCTGTGGTAAATGTATTAGATCCAACCTTATCAGGTATCATTGAATTAATGAAAGTAGATGAAAAAGGACAGCCACTTTCTGGTGCGGTTTTTGAGCTCTACGATGAGAAGGGTAATATAATCAGAGAAGCAACCTCTGATTCTAAGGGAAAAGTAAGCTTTTTGGAGGTACCACTTGGTAGTTATACCTTAAAAGAGAAAAGTGCACCGAAGGGTTATGAAGGTTCAGACACCATATCCAATGCAAAGATAACCCTAAGTACAGTAGGTACAACAGTAAAAGCCAGTCCATATAAAATTATTAACACCTTAAAGGATATTAATGTGAGTAAAGGTGCAGTAATTACAATTCATAAAGTGGATTCAGTAACAAAAGAGCCTCTAGGAGGTGCGGAGTTTACCTTGACCAGTGCAGAAGGTTTAATAAAACTAACGGCAGTATCGGACAAAGCTGGAATAGTAGAGTTCTCCGATATACCACCTGGAGATTACGTGATAACTGAAACAAAGGCTCCAAAGGGATATAATAAGAATAGAACACCAATTACCTTAACTGCCGAAAATGATAGTTTATATTCTTATATGGTAGAAAACAGTGCAAGTGATTTTTCATCCCCTACCGGGAATTCCTCGCAGAATGGAAGTGATTTTTCAACTCCTACCGGAAATTCCTCACAACATGGAAGTGAAGATGGAATATCCACAGGAAGTATATTACCACAAGCAGGTGGATTTATGGATTCAGCAGTATTGATAACACTTGGCGTTATTCTTATTCTTACTGGTGTTGTAATTCTGGAAGTACGTAGACGTAAGAAACGGAGCAGCTGGGAATAAAAATGGATAGAAGAGTTATAAACTATAAGCGCAGGCGTGACAAAAGAAGATGGCTCTACAG
>JAFACO010000209.1 GCA_023425485.1 Bacillota bacterium | reverse complement strand
GTCTGGGATAGTTAACCCATACCTGAATATGCTCTTCATTCACATTGGAAGTAGAATAGGTTTGATCAAAAAATGAAGTGAAGAAACGTTTTATACTATAAAATAAATTCGTAAAGAACCCAATCTTCTTCGGAAGCTCTGCACCAGTCTGGTATAAATAAATCCGATCAATGCCCAACTTATTCTTATTAACCTGACTAAGCAGATTCGCTAATTGAGTTGTGATGGAATTCATACTGGTGGATAACTCTGCTACACGTTCTGGCATCTCACCAGGATCCTTAGCAAAGCTTCTTAACTGGGTGGAAGCAATATTGATGGAGCTGAAGGCAGCAATCTCACCCTTCTTAGGTGAATATACCTTCATGCTGTTATATAGGGAATCCAGTTCATCAGCCCAGCCATAGATTGTAGCCTGGACATTTGGTATATACTTTTCTATTTTTAAATCTCTGTATTTATCTTTATTCGTACCAGCTACCTTTGTAATCTCCAGTGAAAGATCATTAATCTCACCCATGATTTTACTAACACCTTCTAATACCTCACAGGTATTAGCGATATTAATTGTAAAAGAAATGGAGTGTTTGCCTTCCTCGAGATATAAGCTAAGCTTATTTTTATCTGCATCCTTTAAGGTACTTGTCTTATACTCTGTGGTATAATTAAATGGGTAAGCAGAAAATGCTGTATTCGGTATACTCCCATCCACTGCTACGTCAACAAAAACGGGGAACCCGCTCTTATCTGTCTGAATATAATTAAGAGCGAGGTTATAATAACCAGTCTTCTCAACATTAAATTCATAAGTAACCCGTTGTCCGGCATCTTTAAAGGAATCACGATCAATGGTATTGAGCCGTGTATCAGACGTATTATAGGGTGCAACCGCAGTATCATATTCTGCTACAGAACGGATGGAGGAGTCATTACGAAAGGTATATTCCTCGCCTTGTATTGTAATCAGCTCATTACCAGCTGCTTCTTCTGAGGAGGTATACTCCGGAATTTCCGTAACTTGTTCCAGATACATATTACCAAGCAGTACCTCTCCCTCTGAAATCTCCAACGTCACCTCATTTTGCCCTTTTTGCAGCTCTAAGATAAGCGGAGAGGAATGTCTGTAACTGGCATCCATTAGATATTTGGTTTCCCATTGTATTTTTTTATCAGGCAAATATACTATTTCATTATCATAACGGTCATAGGATTTTTCTTCCTTTGAAATCCAGGTAGATTCAAATAATAAACGCCTGGTTTCGTAAAAAGGATAATCTCCATTCAACTTCATAGATATCTCAATGGGCAGCATGGAATCATCATTGGATAGATAGTCAAAACGATAAAAATATTGACCTGTTTCAGGAACATCAATTGTAAATGTCGCTATATCTCCTATCCCCATTTGCACAACCGGATTCTTATAGTCATGATTATCCGCGGTTACAACAGCATTACCAGACTTTAGTGCCTGATCTGTTTTAATCTCGTAGGAATCTCCTTTATAAAACGGAGCTGTATAACTCTTACTTACATTCGAATAATTAGAATCGATCGACTCATTAACAAAGGTATCCATATTATATGTACTGGAACTAGATGTATCATCATTCCCTGCAGCTGCAGCTTGCATCGGAATACTGCTAAAGCCTAGTAAGAAGGACAGCGTGGCAGCTATAATACGTGTTGAACACTTCTTTAACATAATGACCTTGTAGGTTGCATAATTACAAAACGGTACAAACCTACACTCCTTTCTATCATCACTATAACTATAAATCCTAACGCTTTTATTCCAACTCAAGTTCAAGATGAAGTACACTACAAGGTGGAATCTTAAATGTAACCTTATTACCAGTTACAGAGTCTGTCGTAAACTCTTTCGTCGTTACATTCTCCGGGTTTTCAAAGGTATTGTAAGCCTGCATGTTTCCAGTAAGAATTGTCCCCTTTGCTGACTTAACCTTTGATTCGTATAGAATGCTTTCAATCTCATAACTTTCGGCAGCTGAAAGATTATTTAAGGTGATATGTATTTTACCGTCCTTGTCCATGGATGCGGATTCATGGAGATTAGGAACCATAAATTCATCTTCTAACCCAATACGCTTTGTCTCGATCCTGCTTTCCAAAAGTTCTGAATCCTGATGATGTTTATAAATATTAAATACATGATAAGTAGGTGTTAATATCATCTTCTCACCTTCCGTCAGAATAACTGACTGAAGAACATTCACTATCTGAGCTATATTAGCCATCTTTACACGGTCACAGTGCTTATTGAAGATATTCAAGTTAATTCCGGCTACCAATGCATCTCTTATGGTGTTCTGCTGATATAAAAAGCCAGGATTAGTGCCAGGCTCACAGGTAAACCAGGTTCCCCATTCATCAACAATCATTCCTATGGCTTTTGTAGGATCGAATTCATCCATAATCGCACCGTGACGATTAATTAAAGTTTCCATATATAAGGTTTTGCTTAAGGTTTTATACCATACCTTTTCATCAAAATCCGTAGCGCTGCCTTTTTCCATCCAACCTTCAGGATGTGTATAATAATGAAGCGATAAGCCCTGCATAAATCCATGAAAGAAATCCGGTGCATGTCTGTGAGTTGTCTCAAGCACTCCTCTGGTCCATTCATAATCATCTACGTTAGCTCCACATGCCACTTTATAAATAGGTCTCTCATGATTATAATTACGTACAAAGGTCTGATATCTACGGTATTCATTACCATAATACTCCGGTGTCATATTACCGCCGCAGCCCCAGTTTTCATTACCAACTGCAAAATAATCTACCTTCCAGGGTTCAGGATGACCATTCTTCGCTCTAAGCTCTGTCATTGGAGATAAACCATCATAGGTAAGGTACTCTACCCATTCCGACATTTCCTGAACAGTTCCGCTGCCGACATTACCATTAATATAAGCCTTACAATCCAACTGACGGCAAAGCTCCATGAACTCATGCGTACCAAAGCTATTGTCTTCCACAACACCACCCCAGTGGGTATTAATCATTTTTTTGCGAGTTTCTTTAGGACCAATTCCATCTTTCCAATGATACTCATCTGCAAAGCAGCCACCCGGCCAACGAAGTACTGGTATCTTCATATCCCTTAACGCCTGCACTACATCATTTCTCATTCCGTTCGTATTAGGGATTTCTGAATTCTCTCCTACATAGATTCCTTCGTAGATACATCTTCCCAGATGCTCCGAAAAATGCCCATAGATTTCACTATTAATATGTCCTTTTTTAGCCCTAGGATCTATACTCAATCTAACCATGATGCTCTCCTTTGTTTAAGCTGATATTGAATTGATTAATTATTTAATTAACTTTAATTATAATTTACTACATTATGATGAAAACGTCAAGCCATCACAAGTATGTTTTTATATAATTTATATAGTTTCTTGTTTTTGTTAATTATTGGCTTATATATATAGGCACAATAATAGGAATGTTACGTACGTCTAATTAGTATTTTTATATGAAGTCAAAGAAGAATACATTATTTCATATGTATCAGTTAACTGTTAATTTTTTGTCTTTCATTTATTTATAAACATTAGTTGAAAAATGAAATAAAACAGTATATAATGAAATGAACAAGATTTATTCTTTGTCATAATAATTGTAATGATAAATTTTAATGGTATCATTACATATTAGATTTCCGTGTTTAAAACAAATAAAGTACCTAGAGAGGATGACATTATGAGAAAACTGAAGTTAATGCCATTATGCTTCATCGTAGTTACAGCTGCTTCCATTGCTTTAACAGGGTGTGCAAAAGAAAAAGGTTCCATTGAAAATGAAAATATAACGGTGACTGTAGC
>JAFACO010000207.1 GCA_023425485.1 Bacillota bacterium | reverse complement strand
TATGACTTATTAGTAAGAAGAAAGAATTCCGAAACAGTTACCTATCACGATAACACGTTGATGGATTTAAAGAATGTCTTTTCTGATTTAGAAAGTATTCCACAGAATAAAGAAAAGCAACTAGATGTGTATCGAATTGCATATGGCTTAGAAGAAAAAAGCATCCATTTATATTTTGATTTATTAACTAAAACTACGGATCCTGTTAATCAAAAGCTGTATACATTTTTAATTCATCAGGAACAGCAGCACATGAAGCTATTTGAAGACTTAGTGATTATGTTATCCAGACCAGAAGAATGGGTGGAATCAGCAGAGTTTGGTATCCGAGAAGAATATTAAGACTAGCAGAATAAAATAACCTAGCACCAGCAACTTGTAACTTTACATTAGATGTAGAGAGAAAGGTTGTTGGTGTTTTTTATTATTTGAACGGAATACATTCTATATATTCCGTTGAAGCATTGCTTGGATAACGGTTTAAAGTATCAGTAGATTGATACTTTAAACCGTTAAAATAAAAGTATTGACAAAGCATCAGGTTGCTGTCTATAATAACTTATGGTTAGACATAAGACAATGTGGTCAAAAATACTAATAATTTTTGGCCACATTTTTTTAACAAAACACTTTATTGCACTAAATTAATAAGGTGTTAAATTATTGGTCTATTCAATTTTTAGAGAAATATTGAGGAGGAGATTTATGAAGAAAACAAGTAAGATTTTTGCACTCTTGCTGGCGCTTATGTTAGTACTGTCGCTGGCTGCTTGTGGAAAAGAAACAAATGATTCTAAGTCAAACACTGAACCTACAGGTACAGACACCCCAGCTTCAGAGGGTGATACAGGTAACGATGACACAACAACAGGAGGCAATGTATTAAACGTTCAATTCGACGTTGAGGTTGCTTCATTAGATCCACAAATTGCAACAGATGGTACATCCTTTGAAGTTATAGCTGCAACCACAGAAGGTTTATATTCTGTTGATGCTGCAGGTACACCAATTCTTGCAATGGCTGAAAAGGTTGATAAAAGTGAAGACGGCTTAACTTATACCTTTACTTTAAGAGATGCTAAATGGTCCAATGGTACTCCAGTAACTGCAAATGACTTCGTATTTGCGTGGAGAAGACTTGTTGATCCAGCAGTAGCTAGTGAATATTCCTTTATTGCAGATATTGCTTGTATTGCAAATGCAGCGTCCATTACCGCTGGTGAAACACCAGTTGACCAGCTTGGAGTAACTGCTCAGGATGATAAGACTTTGGTAGTAACACTTACTGTTCCAGTTCCATTCTTTGAATCCTTATTAGCATTCCCTTCCTTTTTACCAGTAAATGAAGCATTTTTTACAGAGAAAGGTGATAACTTTGGTACGTCCCCTGATACCGTAATCAGCAATGGACCATTTACAATTACTGCTTATGAGCCAGCTGCTACTGCAATTACATTAACTAAGAGCGAAACTTATTGGGATGCAAGCAAAGTTGCTCTTAATGGAATTCAGTATCAGGTTATTAAAGATTCACAGCAGGCAATGCTTTCCTATCAGAATGGTGACTTAGATGTTGCTACTCTTTCTGGTGAGCAGGTAGAGCAATTCCAGGCAGATCCAGAATTCACTAATATTATGGCTGGTTATCTGTGGTACATTTCACCAAATCAGAAAGTTGCAGGTCTTGAAAATGTAAATCTTCGTAAAGCTCTTGCGCTGGCATATGACAAAGCTGCCGTAGTAAATAACATCTTAAAAGATGGTTCCATCGTTGCAGACTTTGCAGTTCCTACCAAATTAGCAACAGGTCCTGATGGTAAAGATTATCGTGAAACAGCAGGTACATATTTTACAACAGACAAAGCTCAAGCTCTTGCATATTGGGAAACCGCAAAGACAGAACTTGGTAAGACAGAGTTAGCTTATACAATGATCGTAGAAGATACCGAATCAGCTATGAACGTGGCACAGTTTATCAAGAGTGAAATTGAAACTACACTTCCTGGTATCACAATTAACATCGAAACAATGCCTAAGAAAAATCGTGTTGAAAGAATGCAGGCTGGCGAATTTGAACTTGGTTTAACTCGTTGGGGTCCTGACTATGCAGATCCTATGACCTACTTAGATATGTGGACCACAGGCAGCCCTAATAACTATGGTTTCTGGTCAAATGCTGATTATGATGCAATCATTGCATCAGCTAAGAATGGTGAGCTTGCTCTCGATGTTACTGCAAGATGGGAAGCATTAAAGGAAGCAGAGCAAATTGCTATGGATAACGCAGTAATCCTACCTGTATATCAAAAAGGTGATGCAGTTATGATTAAGGCTGGCGTTGAAGGCATAGAATTCCACTCCGTAGGTATTAATAGAATTTATAAAAATGCAGTAAAGAACTAAGTACAAAGAAACCATATAGTAGAAGTTATGGCGCTGTCAGGCGTGTGTACCACCAGTGACAGCGTCTTTCTTCACGATAAAGATACTTACTAAGTTGTAGGTGTCAGATATGGTAAGGAGCGTGAATCTGTGAGAAAATACATTTTAAAGAGATTGGGTATTTCAATTTTAACCTTACTTGTAATTTTACTGGTATTGTTTTTAATGTTAGAATTTATGCCTGGCTCACCCTTTAACGATGAGAAATTAAATGAGGCTCAAAAAGCCCTTCTGAATGCGAAATATGGACTGGATCAGCCTATTATTATACGATTTTTTAACTACATACAAGCAATGCTTTCCGGTGATTTTGGTGTTTCCTACACTATTTCTAAGAACACACCTATCACTGTACTATTGGAAAGCAGATTACCAATTTCCCTGCGAATTGGTGGACAGGCGATATTAATTGGAACCTTAATAGGTTTGATATTAGGAATTATTGCAGCCTTAAAGCATAATACGATTTATGATACGATTACCACTATTATTTCAGTATTAGGTGTAAGTTTACCGTCCTACGTATTTGCTATGATTTTAATCTACAGTATGGGTTTTGAGCTGAAATGGTTTCCGTTATTATACCGAGCAGAAGATCCCTTCTACTCCTCGGTTCTCCCAACAATATCCCTTTGTATGTTTACCATTGCTA
>JAFACO010000170.1 GCA_023425485.1 Bacillota bacterium | reverse complement strand
GAGTTGCCTTATGAAAAATCTACTTTGTACTAAGCATTTTCAAGGTTTTCACTCGTGTCAGCCGTGACGCAAGAATTATTATATAATAGACATAATGATATGTCAACCACTTTTTATATCTTTTTATTCATTTTCAATAATTCGAACTATTCGACATGTTTATTTGAATTGTCACTCTATTTAATCAGGTATATAGGGATACTCCTCCTCCTTATAGAAGTTTAATGTAAAGTGTGCTTCACCCATTGAATCTAGCTCCATAATAGCATAAGTAGGGATTCTTCCATTCTGCCTCGGTAGAGCCAGACTTCCAGGATTAATCGCCCAAACCTCACCCTGAAGATCAATCATTGGAACATGAGTATGTCCAAACATCACAATGTCAGCTTTATTTCTTATCGCTTCCTCACGTATATCATAGGTTGAACTATTCACCCCATATCGATGACCATGTGTAAGCATTACTGTATATTTTCCAATTTTAATAACCTTATCTCTTGGCAGACGATTAAAGAAGTCATTGTTACCGGCTACAATTTCAATATCACAGGTTACCAAAGAACGAATATAATCTTCTCCGCCTTCAAAATCCCCTAAATGGATTAATAAATCAATTGGAGCTACTTTCTCAACTACCCTTTGTACATTTTGGTTCCTACCGTGGGTATCACTTATAATCAATACCTTCATTCTTTTCTCCTGAAGTTAAACAATATGTTTTCTAAGAATTTCTTTCATTTCTTTTAAAGCTTTTCCTCGATGGCTAATTTCATTCTTTAGCTCCATAGACATCTCAGCGGTTGTACATTTATATTCAGGTACATAAAAAATCGGATCATACCCAAATCCTTTGTCACCTACAATGTCATTTGCGATGGTTCCCTCTATAGTAGCTCTGCAAGTCTTAATTTCACCATCTGGCATCGCACAGGCAATAACACAGACAAAACGAGCACTGCGTTCTTCCCCTGATGCTGCTGCCAGCTTATCAATAATGTATTTATTTTTAATATCATATGATGTATCTTCACCAAGAAAACGTGCTGAGTATACCCCTGGTGCTTTATCCAGATAATCAACCTCAATTCCAGAATCATCAGCTAAAACTATTTCACCTGTCAATTCCATGATTAATTTGGCTTTAATTATAGCGTTTTCTTCGAAGGTCGTTCCATTTTCATCTATATCAGGGTTTAGACCTGCATCTTTTAGAGATAACAACTCAATGTCTAAATCCTTTAATAACTCCCGTATTTCCCTCATTTTACCTTCATTTGAGGTTGCAAATATTATCTTTTTCATACTACCTCCATAATACCGTTCACGTCATGTACCTATTTAGTTGGTGGCACCTCACTGTAGGCTCTCATTATTGCGTTATATATTCCTTCCGCCACCACCTCACGGTTCTCTGCCTTACTAAGGTAATTCATATCTGTATTATTAGTCATATAACCAACTTCGATTAAAATTGTTGGCACTAGTGCTTTATCCATAATATATATGTCTTCCGGATGTTTCTTAATTAAACCTCTCTGTCTAAGCGGTAATAATTTTGCTATTTCATCAGAGAAAATGGCTGCAAGATCTTGATTTTTAATCCCCTTGCTCTCCTTATCATAATAAAGAACTTCTGAACCATTTGGAGAAGATACGGCATTCGCATTGCAATGAACACTTATAAAATAATCACAGTCAACCGCATTTGCCAGATTAACTCTCGGATTTAAAAATACAGTCTCATCCTTATTACGGGTATAATATACCTTAATGTCCTCTTTTTCAAGTAGTTTTTGTAAGCTAAGGACGATATCCAGATTAACATCCTTTTCAAAATATTTACTGCCCTTAGATAAAGCTCCTGCATCTTTCCCGCCATGTCCTGCATCAATTACAAGAATTTTATCATATACCTCCGAGGGTTTCTTTAAATCAATATAGTAAAAATTCTTATCTTCATATATTGTATAAGCATAGACTGTATCAAGATTTATTAAAACCTCCGTTGATTGCTTATTCTCTTTTCCTGTCTCTGTTATTGTTATACCATGGCTAATATCTTTTCCGTAATCCCTGTTAATAACTTCCTTGGACTCCCCATCCTCTTCCTCAATCGTCTTTTCTTCCGTATATTTAGGTTCGCCTTTGTAGAGTTCATTGTTTCTCACTCTAAAAATTGAATTAGCAGTTATATCCTCTTGGCCTAATCCATTAAACTTAAGTCGGATACTACGATTAAGATAAAGATCTTCTAATGTGATTGAGCTTCCCTTTTGCTGCGGTTTTTGAATTGCAATATAATCACTCTTAAGTTGTTGTAAAACACTCTGATCTATAACTGCCTCTAAACTATTTAAATCTGTAATTGAAACATTTGTAATCTCTATTGTTTCTACATTAGGAATACCTTGCTCAACTGGAATATCTATTTTATTATCAGTATCATTGTTAACATCACTAACAATCATTTCTTCCTCATGCAGTGAATTGCTTGCAGATACTGTCACCATCTGATAATATTTGAGCGCATAGGATAACGTTATGACCGCTATCATTAACGCTACGCTTTGAAATGCCGCTTTCTTCAGCAGCGTTTTATCCATAAAGTTTTTCCTCCCTTTTTCCGCTCTATTCTCACTTAAAGTACTGCCTTATATTTACACATTTCTACATTTTTTAATAATATAAGATAAATTATATAATATTAATTTATTCTTCACAATCACTATTCTAAATAATTATATTATTTTGTAGAAATGTAGGTGTTTTTATATTATGTCCTTCAAAACCACTTCTATGTTGACAAATCTCAATTGATTTTTTCTAAATATTTCTATATAATATAGAAGAAACTGTTGAATTTATTGTTATTAATGAATTTGAAGGAGCATATTAAGAAATGGGTGAGGTTATTTATGGGTCTATAAAACAGAAGGATGGATATTTTACAGTGCTTACGCACTATCTATGCTCAAACAATCCAAAAGCCAGTATTATAATTCTTCATGGGATGGCGGAGCACCAAAAAAGGTATCTACATTTTATTGATTATTTGATTTCACAAGATTATGATGTTTATATTTATAATCACCGGGGACATGGAACAGATAAGAAATTAAGTGACTTAGGTATTATATCTCCTGAGAATGGTGCACAAATTATTGTTGACGACGCCATTGCAGTCACGAAATATGTGGAACAACACAAACGAAGTGATAAGCTTGTTTTATTCGCTCATAGTATGGGCAGTCTTATTGCACGCAATATAATTCAAACATATGACAAGTATAATGCAGTCATTTTATCCGGTACAACAAATCCTT
>JAFACO010000148.1 GCA_023425485.1 Bacillota bacterium | reverse complement strand
TAACAGGGGCAGTAGGATTTGAACCCACGACCTGCGGTTTTGGAGACCGTTATTCTACCAGCTGAACTATACCCCTATGTTATAATATGGTCTCACCTTCTTATCCTGTTTCGACCACGCTTAAATAGTATAATATGATTATAATTAAAAGTCAAGAGGTTTTTAATCCACAATTCTAAAGACCCGTTGAAGATTATGTATAAGAATATAAAAAAATAAAGAAATTTGTAATAGGAAGCAATGTGAAAAAATCCACTATGTACGAGTTGTCGTTTATTTAGTAACTCCAAATACCAATATTCTAATCTAAGATTTTCACAGAGAGGGATATTTAAATAAATGCAAAATTCAACTGTTTATAAAAGTAAAGATATGGTATAATAAAAACAAAGTAAATTAATAACAATCTAACGAAAGCGATATAAAGATGGCGAATAAAACTTTTATTGTAATTGGAAATGGCTTTTCTATAAATATTGTTGATATTTTAGGAAAAAATAATGAAATTGATTTACGAAATTTATTTTCTAAAGGTGATGAAGTGGTTTGGCCTGACAATAATGAACATGGTTTTTTATCTCGTAAATATTGTAATAGTTTATGGACGTTAGGTGCGAGAACAACTATGACAAAAGAAGAAAGTAATAAATTTATTGGGGATATTATTACTTGTTTAAATGTTTTTAATTATGCTGCATTGAATAATCAATCTTTAACTGATCATGGTAATAAAGATAATATATATATATCTGCACATAATGAACTATCGACATATTTTAGAAACTTATTTATTTACTATAATCTAAAGATTCATGATTATGATCTTAATAAAAAAATAAACGACATACCTTTAATAACATACATAAAAAATGAAATAGACAACAATAAAGAAATAATTATAATTACATATAATTATGATATTTTTCTTGAACGGCTGCTTAGATTAGCCCGAATACCTTTTTATATTGCAGGGATTAACAGAAAAAGCAAGAGTAAAGTGGAAATTATTAAACCTCACGGGTCTATTAGTTTCGTATCTAAAAAGGAACCCATTCAAGGTAAGAATTTTGAGATTAAAAGTACTTTTGATAGTGTGGTTACGAGTAAGAATGAACTAAAATTAGATTATAATGTCAAAGTTGATAAATCTTTAGTTAATGCAATAATTCCACCAGCAGGGGACTCTAATAGACTAAATAAAGGGTGGGCTTATGATATGAGGAAAGCAATTAAAGATCAAATTACAATATCGGGCGAAAAGGATAATTTAGTTATATATGGATTATCATATGATCATGTGGATAGAATTGAATTAGATGAGATTATAACAACTATTAATCCGAATGTTAATGTTAGATATGTTAACCCTGATCCAACTAGAACATTTGATATTGTATTAGGTAGCATTTTTAAAAATTATATACAAATAAAAGATGCTAAAATGTTATTGGAGGTATAAATAATGAGTAGGAAAAAATATAAACGTGCTAGTACAAATATGACGGTTTCAATATTTTATGAACAGAATTGCCTATTAAAATTTAATTATGAACCTCCATATCAAAGAGATTATAATGTATGGGATATAAAACAAAAAGCATTTTTAATTGATACAATATTTAAAAATTTTCCTATGCCTCCAATTTTTCTAGAACAAAAAATTAAAGATGGGAAGACAACTTATGATGTAATTGATGGTAAACAAAGACTAAATACAATTATTGAGTTTATTGATAACAAAGTCCAGTTAACGGATGACTTTGGTAATGACGTATATGGCAACTCAAAAATGAACGGTAAAACTTTTAATATCATTAAGGAAATGGCACCTAATGATGAAGACATTGCAGACTTTATAGATTCTTTTTGGAGTTATGTTATAAATATAGAATATATTGATAAACCAGATGAAAAAATAGTTGATAATATATTTGATCGACTAAATAGGGGAGGAGAAAGATTAAATAGTGCTGAATTGAGAAAAGCAAAATATTATGATAGCTTGATGTATCAAGGTATTCTAGAAATATTGAAAAACTCAAATACATCATGCGTTGTAAAACATTTAGATGCTGTTCGCATGGAAGATGCTAGTTTTATAACAGAACTATATCTATTAGTTTTAACAAAAAATGTTATTAGCGGTGTTGAAAGTGATATTGATCTCGTTTTCAAAGATAAAGTTGATGAGATTGATAAAAGTACCAACAATAATTTAGTTCAAATGGCTAATAATGTAATAAAAATTTTTAAAAATTTTGAGCTAGATTTGGAAAAATATAAAATTGAAGGTAAAAGTCATATATATGCTCTTTTATATTTGGCTTTCTATTTCTTGGAAAATGCTATATTAGTAGATGATCTAATTAAAGAGAAATTAAATAATTTTTTTATTGAGCTAAGAGGAAGTTCAAAAAATGAATATGTTAAAAAGTATTCAGCATCAATGCAATCATCAAGCAGATCTAAGTCAGCCCGTAAAAGAAGAGTTGATGCATTATTAAATTATATGGGATATCAAATATAATAGTTCCCTCTAGTTTAATGCAATATAAAAAAGAACTTATGCTAATATCGATGATTTTTTCTATAAGTAAAATATAAAACAAAATAGAATGTATATTTTTGGAAAACATACCCGCGGATCGTAGGTTCATATCCTACTAGCCTTTTGAAAAGTCTTGAAAATTATAGGTTTCAAGGCTTTTTATGTAATTAATAGAGTTTCCTATTCTCTAAAGAGACATTTGGTAATGTTATACTTAGAGCTATGGCATCAGGAATTCCAGTAATAGGAGCATATGCTGGAGGTGTAGGTGAAATCATTAAGAATAGAGCCACAGGTTTAAAGTTTGCTGAAAAAAATTCGGATTAGTACGCAAAATAGGTGGCAGAGCTTGTCGAGAATTATGATCTAAATGAATATCTTAAAACAAATGGACGTGAATACAGTATGAGTCGATCCTGGGAAAAGATATTTAATGGTCTTATGGAACATTATTCTAAAATTCGGACGGGAAAGGGAAGACGTTCTATCAGTACTTAAGGGTGAGCGCTTTTTGATTCTAGAGCTATTTCATAATAATATAGCCATAAGGATATAAACCTGACTCTAAAAGGGGTTCCTAGCATAAAACGCATCTATAAGCATATATAATACTAAGTGTATTTGTGGGGTTTTTTATGAAAATTCATACCGTTCAGCCAGGTGAAACTATTTATACCATAGCGGAAACATATGACATACCAGTAGAAAGGTTATTAAAGGATAATAGCATACCTCCAAATTATAATTTGAATATTGGACAAAGCCTTTTAATTACATATCCTGATAAGACTTATATTGTTGAAGACGGAGATACCATAGAAAGCATTGCAGAAGAGAATGAAGTTACTGTGATTGAGTTACTGAGAAATAATCCATATCTTGCTGATCGGGACTATCTATATGTGGGTGAGGAGCTTGTAATAAGTTATCTTCATAAAAGAGATATCAAGGTAATAGGTTATGCGTTTTCATTTATCAATAGTAGTATCTTAATTAAGACACTGCCTTATTTAACTTATATTACAATTATTAACTATCAGGTTTTAGCGGATGGTGTAATATTAGGTGTTAATGATTCTGAAATTATAAAATTAGCTAAAGACTATGGAGTTATTCCTATTATGATGCTGTCTTCAATCACTTCAGAGGGTAGGAGTAGTTATGGAATAAATCACTCACTACTACATAATGAGGACGCACAGTCGACTCTGATCAATAATCTACTTTCTGTTCTACGAACAAAGGGATTTCGTGGTGTAGATCTTGGGTTTCAAGCAATACTCCCGGAAGACATCCCGCTCTACATAGATTTCATGGATAGATTAACCACTATTTTAAATGAAAGAGGTTATGAGGTCTTTGTTACCCTGGTTCCCTCCACTTACGGATATATTTCCGGTGTTCAAAATGATATATCATATTTCAAAAGAATAGGCGAAATAGCAAATCATGTTGTACTCTTGTCCTACAGTTGGGCAACAGCGTTCATGCCGACGGTAGCACAAACCACAGTTAATTTTTTGGAGGATTATCTGAAATATGTTATTGCTCAAATCCCCCCAGAAAAAATCTTTATCGGTTTAACCAGACTGGCATATGATTGGGAGCTTCCGTATGTTGAAGGTGAAACGACAGGAATGGGCTCGGTACTTACTAATTCAGATGCACTTAATTTGGCAAACCTGACAAATGCAGAGATCAAGTTCGATGATAAAACTGAAACACCGTATTATACCTATAATATAACCGGGGTTGATCATTTTGTTTGGTTTAAGGATGCAAGATCGATTAATGCAATCGTTAATCTAATAGAAGAGTATGGTTTAGAGGGGGTTGCTGTATGGAACGTTATGTATTTTGCTCCATATACCTGGCTTGTCATTAACACACAATATAATATCGAGACAGAGTTGGAAACTAAATTTGATTAAGATAGCTGTCATTTAATGGGTTGCCTTGGCAATCCATTTTTGTGTCCTAAGGTATAACATATTCATTTATAAAATTAATGCCTAAAAAACAAGAAATAGAATCAAATAATGGGATTTTCTTTGTGCATATATTATAAAATGAATATATAATCTATATGATTCGTAGTAAAAATAAATATTTTTAGGATTTGACAAAATACTATTGACATAAATAAATACAAATGATAATATTAGGTTAAACGTAAAACGTATACGAAGTGTACAACGTTTTGTGCATAATGTATTTCGACGTTTTATACGTTTAACGTAAAACTAATTATTTATGAGGAGGTTTTTATATGAGAAATTCAATTATGCGGAAAAGTATTACCGCAGTGGTAGTAGCAATGCTTCTTACAATGGTTATGTCAGTTGGTGCTTTCGCAGCTACAACAAAGGATTTAATGAAAGATGGTACATTAACAGCAGGATTTATTAATGCAGGCGAACTTATTGATGGAACAGTTCAAGGTCCTAGTAACTGGACACAGTTAAATCTTGGTGATGCAGCTGTTGAAGTTCCTTATCTTCACATTATTATTAAGGGAACAGGCGAGAATTTATCAAAAGCACAAATCGTTATTTCTGACACATTAACTACTGATGTTTCTACAATAACTGAAGAATATACAGACGTAGTTATTGATGTATCAAGTCTTGAGATGTTGTCTTGGACTAACTTTACTGGTTTCGATGGTGGTACATATACAATTAAAGATATCTTTTTATCCGATGATGCTGCTCCTACCATCGGTGCTGTAGTTGAAGAAGAAGTTGCTGCTGAGCCTGTAGCAGAAGATACTTCCGTACCTAAGACTGGTGAAAGCGTTGCAGTTGCTACTCTTGCAGTAGTTGCTATGGCTGGTTGTGTAGCTGGTTTTGTAGGTTTAAAGAGAAAAGAAAGAGCATAATAATTCCTATATTTACGAAATACAGATTACATAATAAAATGAATCTGTATAACCTAACAAGTTATGAAGGAAAAGGGAAGGAGAAATTATGAAAAAAATGAAAAGAATAATTAGCCTCTTGTTATGCATGCTTATGGTAGTATCTTTGGTAGCAGCATGTGGTAAAAAAGAGGATGGTACTAAGGAGCCAGCAACAGATGCTCCTAAGGCAACAGAAGCTCCTAGCGGAGATACTGATGTTACAACAGCTCCAGAGGAGACAGCAGAGCCATTTGAAATCTCCCTTGGTATCTGGCCTGAAGATACTAATACAGTAGCAATTGAATTACATGAAGGTTATGTAAAGACCTTTAATGAAACACATCCTAACGTAACAGTAAAACCTGCATATTATAAGTATGCTGTAGACACATTTGTACCATTAGCAGAGTCCGGCGGACTTCCAACCATTTTTGAAACATGGTTTACAGAGCCACAGAAACTCATTAATGGTGGATTTGTAGCTGATATCACTGATATCCTTGAAGAACGTGGTTGGATTGACAAAATGAATCCTTCCATTAGAGATCTTCTTTCTAAAGACGGAAGAATCTATGGTGTTCCTCGTGATGGTTATGCTCTTGGCTTATATGTTAATGTGGCTATGTTTAAAGAAGCTGGACTTGTAGATGCTAATGGCGTTCCTTTATATCCTAAGACCTGGACTGAATTAGCTGAAACAGCTAAGAAGATTAAAGATGCAACTGGTCAGGCTGGTTTCTGTTTATTAGCTAGAGATGCTGCTGGCGGCTGGCATTTCTCAAACATTGCATGGGCATTTGGCGCAACCTTCGTAACAGAAGAAGGTGGAAAATATACAGCAACTGTTGATACC
>JAFACO010000106.1 GCA_023425485.1 Bacillota bacterium | reverse complement strand
TCTCTATCCATGGAGGCAATTATAACCGCGTCTGCTAATTTACCGGCAGCAAAAAATAAATCTACGTTATCAAATATCATCTCCGGCGCTAATTGGAATGCCTCCGCAGCAACTTTTCTTTTTTCTTCCTTCGGATCAACTATTGCAACTACCTCTATCTTCATCCTCTCAAAGGCATATTTGGCATAAATCATACCACGTTGTCCCGCACCTATCAGTGCAATTTTCAACATTACCACTCCTCTTTTTTGTTTCATTGTTTGTTACGTACATTATTTCGTTGTTTATGTATTTTGTTTAGTAAACTTTATATAAATAATATCATCGTTTTTCTGCTTTGAATATATCTTTTTTGCACAATTATTATTTATATTTTTGTATATTTTGTCAACGAATCATGTTATTATTCAATTTCTATAAAGATTTCAATAATGTTACGTAATATATTTCCATTTTAGTTTTACTAAACATTAATGTGAAATACAATTACGTAACAAAAATATTTATATCTTTCAATCTCATCGATACCCATCTGGATTGTTTTCTTGCCAACGATGAGCATCTTCACACATTTCCTCAAGGCTACGTTCTGCCTCAAATCCTAACTCTTCTTTGGCATAGGTCGGATCTGCATAGCAGGTTGCAATGTCTCCAGGTCGTCTGTCCTTTATGATATAAGGTATCTTCTTTTTACAAGCCTTTTCATAAGCGGCTATCATCTCCAGCACACTATATCCCTTACCCGTACCCAGGTTATAATTTTTTACTCCCTCGATTGTTGGTAGCTTCTCAATGGCTTTTACATGACCTACCGCCAAATCTGAAACATGGATGAAATCCCTAACTCCGCTGCCATCCGGCGTATTATAATCTCCTCCGAATACATTGAGCACAGAAAGCTTACCCACTGCAACCTGGCTGATATATGGCACCAGATTATTAGGTATTCCCTGTGGGTCCTCTCCAATAAGACCACTTTTATGTGCGCCAATCGGATTAAAATAGCGCAGTATAATAATTTTCCACTCCTTATCTGCAACTACTAAATCTCGAAGCATTTCTTCCTGCATTAATTTCGTTCTTCCATAGGGATTCGTGACCGACAACGAAAAGTCTTCTTTTATTGGTACACAGACAGGATCTCCGTAAACTGTAGCCGAGGAACTAAATACCAGTTTCTTAACATTAAACTCCTCCATTACACTGCAAAGAGCCAAAGTGGATTCAAAATTGTTGGAGTAGTATTCCAGTGGCTTTTGAACAGATTCTCCTACTGCCTTTAAGCCGGCAAAGTGTATGACCGCATCAATGTGTTCCTTTTCAAAAACCTCACGAAGCTTCATTTTGTCACGAACATCAAACTCATAAAACTTGACCTGCTTATTGGTAATCCGCTTCACTCTCTCTAAGGATTCCCGATTCGAATTACAGAGATTATCAATTACTACTACCTCATACCCTTCATTTAATAACTCCACACAGGTATGACTTCCAATGTATCCGGCTCCACCAGTAACTAAGATTGACATATTCACTCCCCCTAACAGTATTTAGATACAATACGTTTCATATTATCCCATTTTACTTCCATATCCTTTACCAATGCAAACTGTGTTCTGCTTCGATCCAAATTATGACCTTCTCTATGTATCCTAAAATATTGATCTCCTTGCAGATAATCTGTAAGGAATCTCATTCCGCATTCCAGCGTAATTGTTTTTGCACCATTGGGTAACATATCCACTTCCTTTGCCGTTAAACTTCCACCGCAGCCCAATAAAAATCCTTTAACATACAATTCAAACAATTCAAGGTTTAACGATACCTTGGAAAGGTCTGTCTCATCCTCTGCTGCTGTGTTTGCTCCAAAACGGATTGAATCACCAAAATCAAAGATGGATAGCCCCGGCATAACCGTATCCAGATCAATCACACAGATTCCTTTACCAGTATGGTCATCAATCATAATATTGTTAAGTTTGGTATCATTATGTGTTACACGAAGAGGAAGCTTTCCTTCTTCTAAATTTTTTTGGCAAATCTCGACATCCGCTTTATGTGATAGCACAAAATCTATTTCATCCTTAACATCCTTTACGCGATTACATACATCTTCCTCCACCGCTTTAAGAAATGCGCAATAGCGAACAGGTGTATTATGAAAATTAGGTATCGTCTCATACAAAGCAGACGCATCAAAGGCAGACAGAAGACTCTGGAATCTCCCAAAGGCAACTGCACTCTCATAAAAATCCTCTTTCTTCTCTACTTGTTCATAGGAGGTAGCACCTTCAATAAACAGATACATTCTCCAGTAGGAGCCAATGCTATCCTGATAAAAGTTTTCCCCATGCTTTGTTTTAACCAGATTAAGTGTCTCTCTGTCAGCTTGCCCACCTGACTCATCGATTTTTTTTCTTAAAAAATCAGTAACCAAATGAATATTAGAGATTAACTGTTCCGGCTGAGTAAAAATCTCATGGTTCATACGTTGAAGAATATATCTTCTGTTTTCATTTTCTACATGGCAAACCACCACGAAGGTATCATTAATATGCCCGTTGCCATATCTTTCATAGGATTGAACCTGCCCCTCTGTATCAAATACCATTACAGCTTCCTCAATTTTTTCGCAATACTGTTCTCTTGTCATACTGATAACCCTACCTTTCTAGTACCTGCCACTTTTAAGTAACGGGTACAATTTACGCGTAAATATTAGTTTTTCACGCTTCTCCTCTTTTCTTTTGTTCTCTTATTTCTGCCATAGATGTTGCGGATAAACCTTCCGCCTTTTTAACTCCTTGATTGCCTCTACCACTTTATCTTTATCTTCCTTATACGTAACACCAAACCATTTATCTTGTGACTTATGTACTTGAACCTCAGCCTTACCCTGTTCCAGAAGCTGCTGTACTACGGTTGGAAGGAAAAATTCACTCTTTTGAGGATTTGATGGTACTTCCTCTTCTAAAAATCTAACAAAGGCAGTCTCCAACTCTTCCATAATCGAAGAATTAAAACCCCATAGATTCATGGATACTGTACTATCTGCCGCAAGTTCCTCCCAGGTGCTGCCACCATCCAAAGAATACGCCGCTGCTTCTTCGTGCTTCTCAATTTTTGTTCTTTCTACAATTCCTATTAATTTTCCATCATTACTAACCTCACATACACCTCTTGAGACTGATCCATGTTCTGTTAGGGTGTTCTCCAATACGTATCCCACCATATGATAAGAATGCGTATCTTTCTCTACTTGTTGTTCCAATGCTTGATAAATCATAGAGAAAGCACGGCTACCATAATAATCATCCGCATTAATTACAGCAAAAGGTGCCTGTATCTTTTCTCTGCAGCACCAAATTGCATGCCCCGTACCCCAGGGCTTAGTTCTTTCTACTGGTACCTGATATCCCGCAGGCAGTTCCAGGGTTTCCTGATACACATACTCTACTTCAACAATCTTTGATATCCGATCCCCAATGGTTTCTTTAAAATCCTTTTCTATTTCTTTCTTGATTATGAAAACAATTTTTTCAAAGCCCGCACGAATTGCATCATAGATAGAAAAGTCAATAATAATGTGTCCTTCTTTGTCCACAGAATCAATCTGCTTCAAACTTCCATATCTGCTTCCCATTCCTGCTGCCATTATTACTAAACAAGGTTTTTTCATATGCACTCTCTCCTTTTTCTATATCACACTACTGGCCGTACCTTATATGCAAATATCCAGCGGAGGCTTAGCCAGATTAATTTCTGTTCTTCTGCCAAAAATAATCTACTCGATAGAATTCCCTGACTAAATTTTAAAAAGATTCTTATTTATTTAGATTAGGTTTACAATATTCAACGCAACATATGTTGTTGTTACGTTTTGTTAATCTATTGTTGCATTGCAATATTATCATCATTTAATTTAGTTGTAAATATAATTTTACAATAAATTTTAATTTTTAACTGAATTTTCGGCGTTTTTTACCTAGAAATAATTTGACTTTTATAACAAAATATTCTATAGTACAATTATAATGTTTAGTAAACAATAAGTGCAAAGGAGTTCTTATGAGTACAATTCGCGATGTTGCCAAATTAGCAAATGTATCTACCGCTACCGTATCCCGAATATTAAATAATGATTCAAAATATAAAATGACAGAAGAAACCAAAAAGCGTGTCCTTGATGCAGTAGCTGCTTTACAGTATGAAATTCAGCCTAAAATATCTAAGAAAATTTCATCTGCCTCTAACAATCACATCAAAATAGGATGTATTCTTAGCGTGACCAAAAAAAAATATAATGACCCATATTTTATGGCAATTCTATCCGGTGTTGAGAAACAGTTACATTCAAAAGGATATGAGATTTCGTTTATTAAAACTGGTCCTGAATTAGAGGAAAAAAACACCTTGGTTTCCACCTTTCAAGACCAGGTTTCCGGTCTTATTCTAATGGAACCTCTTAATAGTGAGATTTACAATTATATACGCAAAAATGTTCCTCACATCGTTGGCATTGATACCCAGCGAAATGACATCGATAATGTCTGCTATGACCATTATGAAATAGCTACGGTAGCAACCCGATACCTAATTAGTAAAGGGCATACCAAAATTGGTTTTATAGGTGGGCACGGGGAAGCCAAACAAATTACTGACAGTCAGCGTTATCAAGGCTACTATCTTGCCATGCATTCAGCTGGTCTTGAGATTAACAAAGAATGGATCATTGACAGTGGCTGGGATGAAGATATTTGTTCTTCAAAAATAGATGCTTTATGCAAATCTAATAATTATCCAACCGCTTTTTTTGCTGCCAGTGATTTAATGGCTATGGCTGCTTTAAACAGTTTTTACAACAATCATATTTCGGTTCCTTCTGACGTTGCCGTTATTGGAATGTCCGATATTGAGATGGCCAAGTTCTCTAATCCCCCGCTGACTACCATTCGCGTACCTATGGAGGAAATTGGAGTCGTTGCCGCTGATCTTCTGCTTGCAAGAATACACGGCTACAATTTATTACCCCAGAAAATCATTCTTCCAACTTCATTAATAACCCGAAGTTCCACTTGATTTTACCTACTCAAAATTCATTAAATGATTTTGAGTTACATCCGGTTACAAACTTTATAATACTAAGGAGTTGTCATTTTATGAGAATATACGAAACAATGGACTATCAAGATATGAGCCGTAAGGCTGCTAATATTATTTCTGCACAAGTTATCGCAAACCCCTCCAGCGTACTGGGACTCGCTACTGGCTCCTCTCCCATTGGTACTTATAATCAATTGGTGGAATGGTACAAGAAGGGAGATTTAGATTTTTCAGAAGTACGTACTGTAAACCTGGATGAATATAAGGGTTTATCTTCCGAGGACGAAAACAGCTATCGATACTTTATGAAGAAAAACTTATTTGATCAGATTAACATTTCTTCTAATCTTACTAATTTTCCAAACGGATTGGCTAAGAACGAGGAAGAAGAGTGTACCAGATATGATGAAGTCATCCAGTCGTTAGGCGGAATAGATTTACAACTTCTTGGTATCGGACATAACGGACATATCGGTTTTAACGAACCCGGTGCTTCCTTTGAGAAATCAACCCATGTTGTAGCTTTGACTGAAAGTACGATTCAAGCTAATTCCAGACTTTTTGAGTCCGCCGAACAGGTACCTACCCACGCCTATACTATGGGTATAAAGAGCATTATGCAATCCAAAAAGATACTTTTAATTGTAAGTGGAGCAGACAAAGCCGAAATTATAAGAGATGCCTTTAAGGGGCCAATCACTCCAGCTCTTCCTGCTTCTATTTTGCAATTACATAAGGATGTTACATTGGTTGGTGATAAAGCTTCCCTTGCACTTCTTACCTTGGATGGTCGTTAATTTATATTATTACACTTTCGTTAGGAGGACTGAAAATGATAATAAAAAATGGATATGTATATGAGAATGACACTTTTATCCATAAGGATTTATTCGTAAAGGAAGATCTTTTCACTACTGAAAGTGAAGATTCTGAAATAATTGATGCCAGCGGCTGTTATGTTATTCCTGGATTAACAGATCTACACTTTCACGGTTGTATGGGACATGATTTTTGCGAAGCATCCACAGAAAGCTTGGACACAATCTGTCAGTATGAAGCAAGTATAGGCGTTACTACCATCTGTCCCGCTACTATGACTTTACCTGTAGATCAGTTAGATAAGATATGTAATGAATTCATACAGTATAAAAATGACAATGGTGCACTTCTGTGTGGAATTCATCTGGAAGGTCCCTTTCTATCTAAAGAAAAAAAGGGAGCACAAAACCCCGCCTATCTCAAGAAGGCTGATTTGTCACTATTCCAGAAACTTCAAAAATCCAGTGGTAATCTTGTTAAACTGATTACCGTAGCACCTGAATTTCCAGAAAACATGGACTTTATACACCAAGTTAAGGATGAGGTTCGCATTTCCCTTGGTCATACAACCGCTTCCTATGAGGTTGCTCTACAAGCGTTCCAACAAGGAGCCAGCCATGTAACTCATTTATTTAATGCAATGCCTCCCTTTCATCATCGTGACCCTGGTGTAATTGGTGCTGCCTTTGATTCCCCTGATACTACCGTCGAAATAATTTGTGATGGTATCCATCTTCATCCAAGCATGATTCGCACTGTGTTTTCTATGTTTACCAAAGAGCGTATTATTTTAATAAGCGATAGCATGGAGGCAACCGGAATGCCCAATGGTACCTATTCACTAGGTGGCCAAGAAGTAACTGTCTCCGGTAATTCCGCCACTTTATCCGATGGTACCTTAGCAGGTTCCGTAACCAATTTAATGGATTGTGTTCGATATTTGGTAAAGCAAGTTAATATTCCACTGGCTACTGCTATCCGCTGTGCAGCAGTTAATCCCGCTAAAGCGATTGGTATCTATGATAAATACGGAAGTCTGGACGTTGGAAAAGCAGCTAATTTTGTCTTGCTCAAAGAAAATCTGGATCTTCACAGTGTATATATTAACGGAAAAAAAGTATGCTAATAATATATTGTCTTATATAAAAAGAACGAAATCAGCTTTGGATATTCAAACTCTCCATAAATTAAGCTGATTTCGTTCTTTCTTACACTCTATTTTTTATGCAATATCTTTTTTCTTTTTATCCTTTTATCTTTTTATCTTTTTTCTTTTGTTCTTTATATTTTATTCGTTATATTTTATTAGATATATATTATTAGATATATATTATTCGTTATATTCTATTCGTTATATCCTATTTGTAATGTTCTATCCTATTTGCTTCGCTCGTTCCAGTGCCTTATCAATATTCGCACAGAAGTTTTCAAGCCCTACTTCCTTATCAAAACCTGCCTTTTGCATCATGCGATAAGGTTGCTCCTGTACATGGGAAAGTATTAAGGTAACATTCTTCTTTTGGCAAGACTTTAATACCTTTTGCAGTGCATTCAGAGCGTTAATATCCATTGCTGTTACACTTCTCATACGAAGAATTACGTTATGTATCTGGGGATCTGCTATCGATATTTTTAAAAACTTATCTGCGGCACCGAAGAACATTGGTCCATTAATCTCATATACAACGGTATGCTTTGGTATTGGCTTTAACTCTGGATCATTCCCCTCGTCGTCTAGGCCATCCGGAATATCCTCTCTCCATCTCTGAACATCAGTAACGTCGGACATTCTCTTAACAAATAAGATAGCAGCTATTAGTAATCCAATTTCAATAGCCACCACCAAATCAAATAATACAGTGAGTAAAAAAGTAGCGAGGAGTACCATAATATCACTCTTCGGTGATTTCTTAATCAGTTCCACAAATCCTTTCCACTCGCTCATATGATAGGCAACCATGAATAGGATTGCTGCTATGGTAGGCATCGGTATTAAGGAAGCATAAGGCATACATACCACTAAAATAAGAAG
>JAFACO010000052.1 GCA_023425485.1 Bacillota bacterium | reverse complement strand
CATTGGAACTGCATAAGTAGAAAATCTAACATCATAAGTTGTATCAAATTTATCAATTGCCTTGATTAGTCCAATGCTCCCAATCTGGAATAAGTCCTCCATTTCATGACCTCTATTCGCAAATCTTCTGACTATACTCCAGACAAGGCCCACATTTTCTGTGACCAACCTGTCCCTGGCTTCCTTGTCACCATCCTTGGACATACGAATTAATTCCAGCGTCTCCACATCAAATCTCACTTCCTTTCTGATGTTTAAAATAAACTAAATTATTTTCTGAGAAAGCTCCTGCTCCATTAGTTTTCGTTCCAACTTGCCTAATTTGCGTTTCATTCTCACTGTAGTTCCTCTACCAACCTCTGATATTACATCCAGATCGTCCATAAAAGCCTCCATAAAGGAAAAGCCCATACCCGAACGTTCTAACTCTGGCCTAGTGGTATAAAGTGGCTCCATTGCCTTCTCAATACTGTCAATGCCAACACCTTCATCGGTTATCTCAACCGTAATTTCGTCACCAATAATAACGCAGTGCATCTTAATAATTCCAATACAATCGCTATAACCATGGATGATTGAATTAGTTACTGCCTCTGAAACCGCTGTCTTGATGTCCGCCAACTCCTCAATTGTCGGATCTAATTGTGCTGCAAATGCAGCTACTACAGTTCTTGCAAAGCTTTCGTTCTGCGATTTGCTCTCAAATAATAAAGTCATTTCATTTCTATCCTTCATTCTAATTCCTATCCCCTTTCCTTTTCTTACGGAGCAGCAAATATTATATACTGCTTTTTATGCTTTCTGTATCATATTTAATGCTGTTTCAACCGTATCATACTTTTCTATAATCTTATAAAGCCCCGAGAGCTTAAATATTCTGTCCACTACTGAATTTACGTTTGCAACCGCAGTTTTTCCCCCAATAAATATTACTTTCTTGTATCTGCCCATGATTACACCAATTCCTGCACTGTCCATAAAATTTGCTCCTGAAAAGTCAAAAATAATATGTTTAATATTATTTCGATCAATTAATTTATCCGCCATCTCTCTGATTCGGATAGCATTATGATGATCCAGCTCTCCATTCAAATGAACAATTAGGCAGCGCTGATGAATCTCGTAGCTAATTCCCTCCTCTCGTACCATATTAGCATTCCTGTTTTGTTTGTTATCCTGCATGCTCTACTGCCTCCTAATAAATTACCATTTATTTCTATCTGTTTAAAAACACTAAAAAAAGACCTTTAATGAACGAGTATTGCTCCTCTTATCCATGAAATGTCTTTTCTTATCTCTTATCTTGAGTTATTTTAATCTTTATCGCTATTCCTGTACCTGTGCCAATAAATCGGTTGCTTCAGAAATTCGGTCAGAATCCGGGAATTCAGTAATTACCATGTTATAATAAAATGCTGCCTTTTCCTTATTACCAAGTCGGTGATGGCATCTGGCAACAAAATATACCGCATCAACATCTTCAGGATCAAAGGCCATTGCCTTTTCATAATCCACTAATGCCTCTTCGTATTTTGCATTCTTATAAAGTGCATAGCCTGCATTATAATAATCTCTAGCTATGTCTGGATAGACTTCCGTCCTTAACGTTGTTAAAAGGGAAACTCCCGACTCAATCTCTATCTTAGTATCTTCAACGCTCGCTAACAGGTCTGCTGTTGCTTTAAAATCTCTCTGACTGGAAGGCTTGTCTAATTCTTTAAAATATAAATCGGCTGCATTGAGTAAAGATACATAAGCTAAAGACTTGTCCTCTGGCTCCGGAATGTTATCAATTTGATATTGAAGATCTGTAACTTGTTCCTCCAGAGAAGTATTCTCATCCTGAAGTTCTTTAATTTTGTTATCCTTCTCTTGAATTTGAGCCAGGGTATAGCCGCTATCTATAATATCATTTTTACCCTCATTACTTTGGTTTTTCTTAATGGTGGGCAATACTAAAAACGCCATTACTGCAAGACCTATCATTACACCAATTACAAGATTTACAAAGGCCATAATATTGGGCTTGTCCTCCTTATAGGAAGAAAGCGTTTTGACTGAACTAAGCGGACCCGGTTGTTCTGCCTCGGGATTGCTGTCCAAATCCACTGTTTGTCCTATACCCTCAAGCTCCTGCAGATATCGAAGGGTTGTGGTATTCGACACATCGATTTTAATTGCTTTACGCAAATATTTTAATGCTTTTGCCTGATCCCCTGTTTTAATTAACAGAAGCGCTAAAAGCTGATAAGCACGAAGAAAATTCGTATTAAGTGTGATAACTTTCTTTAACTGTATAATTGCTAAGTCGTCACTTCCCTGCCTTGCAAAAGTTAACGCAGTATTATACCTCTTAATAGCCTGATTAAGTGCATCCAGTCTCGTAAGATTAGACTGCACCTTATTCATATATTCGTCTGCATCATTATTCTGTGGTTGAAAATGCTTACTGATTACCCATTCATTAAGAGCAGCAACTGTTTCTCCCATCTCATAATAGACGAGACCTAATAAATTCCTTGCATTGGTATTCAATTTATTTAAATCCAGACTTTTACGTAGGTCGACACTTGCTCCTGTCAAATCTCTGACTCTGGCTTTTGCCAATCCATTGTTATAAAATAGATTGGAAGCCCTTTGAACCTTCTTATACATCGTTAAGTCGGTACCGCAGCGCTCACAACGTTTTCTCTTGTCTGACATATTACTTCCACAATTCGGGCAAACCATATCATCCCCACCTGTCCGTTCTAATCTATCGTACATTGTAACTCAAATTACTGCTGGTTTTCTTTGCTCCCCTTGAGCAGTTCCTTCAAAATATCTGTTACATCAGTTAGGTCATTATTATGAATAACATCCTCTGCCTGTTCTATTTCGAGACTAGGCTGGAATTTTTCGATTTCTTCATCAAAATTTATCATATCCCTATCCCCCCATTTGTAGTATAATTATTTAAGAAGGTTTGTCCAATCCATTTGCAGGATAATTTCTTCCACTCTTTTATAGAGAGTTTTGCACCTTCCATCTATGCTTATGTAAGAACCAACGTTGGTATATTTTATACTTAGTAAATTTTACATCCTTTACTTATCATACTATAAAAGCTAGAAAAATCAAGTCTTTCTGGTAATTATTATATAAATTCATTATATAACAAACATTCTTTTTGAACAAATGATTTTCTCTTCTACATTTCGACTTTCTCTTCGACAGCATACGTGAAAACATACTATTTTTTGAATAAAAATAATATTTCCTAATGATGTTTTAAATGCATAGATTACTAATACCTGTAGTAAACTTACATAAAAAATGTCCCACTGTCATATAATACAAAGCATTATTTCATGTCGCTTTTAAGAATGGAGTAGTAAAATGATAAAATCCACAATTCGTTTAATTGGATTACTGTCCAGAAAATTCAGGGATGATCATATTGGTGCTTTCTCGGCACAAGCTGCCTTTTTTATTATAATTGCATTCTTCCCTTTTATTATGTTGCTGTTAAGTATTGTAC